>CAYRPR010000001.1:0-61241 GCA_964425945.1 uncultured Verrucomicrobiota bacterium
GGGACGAGGCGCACCGGTTCGCGCTGACCTATCACCGCAAATTGCGTCTGCGCCGGTTACGCGAATCGTTGCTGGACGAGGTTCCGGGCATCGGCGAAAAGCGCAAGCGGGTGATCCTGTCCCATTTCGGTTCCATCGCGCGCTTGCGCCGCGCGAGTGTGGAAGACATCGCCAAGGTGCCGGGGGTGGGGGACGTCATGGCCCGTTCCATTCACGACGCCCTGCGCCATGCCCGGGCGCGCCGGATCAAGACCGGCGATATCCGGTCGGTGTAATAGTGGGCCCACGAAACACCCGCCTGCCGAAAGTGTTCCTTGAGCACAATGCATCATCGGCGGGCAGGCGCGAAAGTCACGAAAGGGGAGAGCGGGAGATGATGGCCTGGGCACGTTCACCCCTCGAAGCTTGGCGCGCTTCGCGGTCATTGCGGTTAAAGGCGTTTCATCCAGAACTGCATCGGTTTGGGCGATTCGGAGTCTTCATCGAGATCGCGCCATGCGAAGGTGGTCTGCAATCCGGGTTGCGGCTCGAAACCGCGTTTGCGCCAGAAGGCGTCCAGCGGGACGTAATCGGCGGAGCGGCGCGGATGATCGGCCGGGCGAACGACGGCGCAGAACGCGATGTGCGTGAACCGGTCCAGCGATCGCGCGTACCGCTCGCGCTCTTCGATGAAATGTACGCCAAGGCCCCGGCCCCGATAGGATGAGCGCAGAACCGACTCGCCGAAATAGAATATGGTTTCCGGATCGAGCTGGTGTTCCAGGAAAGGACGCTTGAACGCCTCGTTCTCGTCCCGCATCGGCACGCCGGTCGCCACGCCGATCACGGTATCGCCATCACGGGCCACGACGAACACGCTTTCCGGCGACTGGCAATAATTCGTCAGATACTTCCGCTCGTAGGCCATATCGCCGTCGTACAGGTACGGGAATTCGCGGAAGACCTCGATACGCAGACGCGCCAGATCGTCGACATACGGCAGAATGTTGCCGGCGTGTACGGTGGTGAGGTTGATGTTGTGCATGACGGTCCTGGGCTGAACGATTGATAGCTTCTCTGCTTCTCTTGCGCAAGAGGCAAAGTGGCTCATCCGGCGCTGATTTTCCCGGCCCACAGCGATTACGATCAGTCGGATGTAGGCCCGGTGTGAATTGAAATCGACGAAGCTTCCGACAAGGCTTGCGACAAGGCATGCGACAAATGGACGTCATATAGTCGCGAGCGCGCGCAAATGCCGGGCGAGGGTGGAGAGATGGTCGGCGATCAGGGCGCCGTATTCGGTCCAGCTCGGCGTCGAGACGGTAACGACCCAGAGGACGATGCCGAGGACGTTGCAGAGATAGATCACGCTGTACGAAAACAGCCGGCCGTGCATCCGAATGTCGGGCTGGTGCAGGGCAAGGGCGGACAGGGTGAAGGTCAGATGAAAGCCCCAGGTCAGTCCGATCCAGCCCAGCCACAACGGTTCGTAACCCGTCATGTCCACAAAGAACGTCAGGACCAGATACAGCAGGACGACGCACAGGGTGTAAAAGGGGCAGAAATAGGGGGCGAGTGTGATCAGGAAATTGTTCTTGGTCAGTTTGACGTGCCCGCCCTTCTTCGTGACCTTCAGCCCCTTGATCTCGGCGCCGAACATCCATCCCCACAAGGCATGCGTCAGCTCATGCGCGAGCACGTACGCGCGGGCCGGGCGGGGGAGGCACAGATAAAGCACGATCCACAACAGGAAACCGGCGAAGAGCGCGCGCGTGGAAAGCGGCCAGTCACCCGGCGCGGTGACCGTGCCCATGACCAGTTGGCCCAGCGCGGCCGTGGCGGACACGCAGACAGGCAGGAGCAACAACCCGATCAGCCATTTCAGTGCCCGCACCGGACCCGCTTCTCCTTCAACAGGCGTTTTCGGCTCCATGCGCGGATCCATCGTTCGATGGCCGGATCCATTAGCCAGGGGAACATTGTCGATACGCCGCGCAGGAATTCCAGCCTATCCTCCTCCGGTATCTTGAACCGGGCCGACGCGTTCAACTGGGTGAGGTTGCGGACGATCATGCGCCGGGTGTACCGGACGTCGAACCGGACACATTCGAGATCGATCCAGTAGAAGATCCGTCGCGCGTCATCCTCCGGATGCTCGACGAGCAGGTTGGCGACCTTCGTGTCGGCGTGATAGACGCCGTTGCGGTACAGGTTCATCACGCTCTCGATCAGGGCCGATCGGAAGGACTGGCGGACCGGTTCATCCATGCGCATGTATCGGGACTTGATCCATTCGCGGACGGATACGGCATCGCCCATGAATTGGGTAATGATGTAATTGCGCACGGGGAAACCGCGCTCGCGAATTTCGAGATAGCCGAGTGGTTCGGGGGTGGGGATGCCGAGGCCTTGGAGCGCGCGGGCGGCGGCCCAGGCGCGGCGCGCGCGGGAAGGCCGGTGCAGGTATTTCAGCCGGGCCAGCCAGGACGTCAGGTCGTATCGCTTCAGCAGGACGTCGTGTCCGCACAGGTTGGCCCGCAGGACGAGGGTGTGGCGGTTCGACTTGATCCGGCTGACGGGCCGGGCTTCGGCCTCCTCGATTTGGCGCAGGAGCTGGTCCGGCGTCATGGACGGATCGGGCGTCCATCGCCCGCGCAGGGGGAGTCGCCGGCTGTCCGGATCGCCGAGTTCGTCCCGGTACAGGCGGCCGGCGCGGGCGGTTTCGATTTGACGGGTATCATGCATGCAGGGGGCTCGCCGCAACGGACGTCATGAAAATTCGATAGATTCGGTTGACAATCATGCCTTCGTAACTACTATTACCGCACTTTTCCCGGAGAAATTCAATCATTACAGAATGGGGCCGCGGAATCGGTCCGGTCAGAGGAGAGGGTAGATGCCGAATATCAAGAGTGCGAAGAAGCGATTGCGCCAGTCGATTGTGGCGCGCGAACGGAACAAGCCGGTGCGCAGCCGGGTCAAGAATATGCGTCGCAAATTCTTCGAGGCCGTACTGGCGGCCGACAAGAAAATCGCCACGGACGTGTACCGGGAATACTGCTCCACGCTCGACAAGGCCGCGAAGGCCAACGTTATTCACAAGAACAGCGCGATCCGCCGGAAGGCGCGCGCGGCGAATAAGCTCCGCGCGATGGCGTAAAGCCGAGAGCGGCTGGCGCCGATTTCACCCACCCCCGTCCCCTTCCGCCTTCGCTCCGCTTCGGCGCGACAGGCCGAGGAGGGGAGGTCTTTGGTTGATCTTATTCCGGTTCGACTCAGCGGCAGGAGTGCGGCGGCAACGGAGTGCCGCCCTCCGGAGCGAGAAGAATGAGAGGGTTACCAGACCTCGACCATCTGCGTGACGATCTGGTGAGCCAGATCGCGCGCGGCGCGCGGAATGGCCGATTGCTTGGCGGAGGTCATATCGCCGGACAGGATGAAGGTCGCGTTGCCGTACACGCCGGGATGTTCCGCCACGACTTCGCCGGAGGTCCGCCGCGTCAGCAACAGGCTGGCGGTAATGGTGAGGCGATATTCCTCGGCTGCGGCGCGCCGCGACCGGTCAAACGCGAGGGGATCCAACGTCATGGTCAGGATTCGCACCTCGAGGATGGTATCGGCGACATCCTCGGCCGCGAGCCGGAGCGACCCTTCGCGCTGGACTTCCTGAATGGTGGCCCGCGTGACGTCGACTTCCAGCAGGGGTTCGTCGGTCTCATTAATAAAGGTGGGTACATACACGGTCTGGATATCCGGCGGCAGGGTGGAACCGAGCTTGTAACCTACGCAACCGGTCCACGCGCCCAGGATCAGTACGCCGGCCAGCGATCCGCTCAGGATTTTCATGCAGTTCTTCATGGGGTCGACTCCACTTTCTCGCGCAGAAACGCGATCCGTCTGTTTGCCTTTTCAACATGATCCGATTGGGGAAAACGTTCAACAAATAACTCGTACAGGGTCAGGGCCGCCTGGGGTTCGCGGGCGATCCGGTCGTAATAACGCGCCTTGCCATAGGCGAGTTCAGCCCGGCGCTTCTGAAGGGTCTCCAGATACCCGGATACGGGGCCGATATGCTCCGATTGGGGATACACCTGGCGGAAGATGGAGGCCGAGACGATCGCATCCTCGATCAGATTGACGTCATTGGGACTTTCCTGGGCGAGCAGGTACAGGCATCGCGCCCGCCCGAACGCGCCCTTTTCGGACCAGGGACTGCGCGGATAGCGCGATTCCAGCGTCGCGTACGCGTGTACGGCGAGTTCGTACTGGTCGGTCAGCTCATAGGCCTGCCCGATATAAAATTGCGCTTCCGCCGATTTCTCCCAGCGCGGGCCGTGCCGGACGATGGATTCGAAATGCGGGATGGCCCGCTCCGGCGCTTTGAAGCCGGGAAAGAACAGGAACCGGCCCTTGCGTTCGGTCATCATGCGGTACGCGATATCGAACTGGCGCGCGAGGATGTCCGCGTGCGGGAACTGGCCGGGATATTTATCGAACAGCACCTCGTATTGTTCAAAGGCGCGGATGTACTTGCCTCGTTCGGCGAGCAGTTCGGCGTAGGCGAGCTGGGCTTTCGGGGCTTCGGGTGTGCTGGGCCAGTACCGGACGAGGGCGCGAAACTGACGGCGCGCGCCGCGGCGGCGGCCCTGTTCGCGCAGTTTCTCCGCATGGGCGAGCTGGGCCTCGGGCGTGGATTGGGCGGGACGAAGCAGACGGAAGAAGCGCCGCTCGCGGTCGGCCTCTTCATACGGGCGTTTCGCCTCGGCGACGCCGGCGCAAACGCCAACGAGCGTGACGAGGATCAGGATGAAAAACAAGCGATACGTACCGGTTTGCATGCTGGCAGACATTAGATTTGGCAAGGCACCGGGTCAAGTGGGAAAGGGGAGAGAGTGACAGGGGGCAGGTGGCAAGAGACTACAACCTATCTCAAGATAGTATCCGGCTCGGACGGACTTCGGTGAGTTCAACCGAGGCCTCGCCCTACCTTGAATATATTCGAATCATCGACTGATGGTAGGGCGAACCCTCCGGGTGAGCCGATACTGATATAGATTCTCGTGACGGATGGCGGTTGGGATTTATACCTTGATTACGCCCGTATCGCTTATTAGTCTGCACGGCCATCATGAAGAAGGTGCTTATTCCGACCAAATTGGAGTCGATCGCGCGCGACATCCTGGAACGCCACGGCGGCTACACCGTTGTGCAGGATAACCAGACGGCGTTGTCCGAACTCATCGCGCAGCACGCCGACGCCTATGCGTTGATTGTCCGCAGCGAGAAGATTACGGCGGAGATCATGGACGCCCTGCCGGGTCTGCGCGTCATCATCCGGGCCGGGGCGGGCTTCAACACGATCGACACCAAATACGCCCGCCGGAAGAATATCGACGTCATGAACACGCCGGGCGCGAACGCGAACGCCGTGGCCGAGGAGGTTGTGGCGTTGATGCTGGCTGATGCCCGGCACCTGATCGCCGCCGATCCGTCCTGCCGGTCGGGCGCGTGGGAAAAGAGCCGGTTCATGGGCCGGGAAATCACCGGCAAGACCATCGGCATCGTGGGCCTCGGAGCGATCGGCCAGCAGTTGATCCGCCGCCTGCGCGGATTCGAGATGCGCATGATCGGATACGATCCGGTCATGTCGAAGGATCGCGCGCGCGATTTGGACATTGAACTGGTCGACCTGCCGCACCTCTTTGAGTCCAGCGACTATATCTCCCTGCACATCCCGGAAAACGAACAGACGCGCGGCCTGGTCAACGCGGAGTTGCTGGGCCTGATGAAACCGGGCGCGACGCTGATCAACACCGCGCGGGCGGGCATCGTCAACGAGGTCGATCTGCGTTCGATCAAGGCGTCCCGGGCGATCCGTTACCTGAACGACGTGTATCCGAAGGATGAGGCGGGCCCGAAGAGCATCGCGGATGTGGCCGACATCGCCGTTCCGCATCTCGGCGCGAGCACCTTGGAGGCGAACAGCAACGCCGCGCGTCGCGCCGCCGAAGAACTGATCGAGTACGATGAGCGGGGCATCACCACGTTCGTGGTCAATCGCGACATCCCGGCGGGTCTGGACGAAGCCTATGGCGAACTGGCCTACACACTGACGCGGCTGTGCCGCCAGGTGGTCGGGGTCGATACGCCGCTCAAGCTGATCGAGACGAGTTTCTACGGCACGCTGAAACCCTACGCGCGCTGGCTGGTCCTGCCGATGATGGCGGCGTTGAACAAGAATTTCGATCGTACGATGGATTTCGCCGCCGCCCTGCAGTACCTCAAGGAGATGGGGATCGAGTACCAGGACCGCGAGACGGATGAGCGGAAGGGATACGAGAACTCGATCACGATCGATATGACGGCGAATCTCTCCGGCGACCGCCTGCAAGGCGCCAGCGTGCGCGGCACGGTGACCGAGGGGAACATTATGATTTCGCGGATCAACGATTTCGACAAGCTGTACTTTGAGCCGCGCGGGCACACGGTGCTGTTTACGTACCGAGACCGGCCGGGCGTGCTGGGCCGCATCGCCGCCTCGCTCGCGGACGCGGGGATTAACATCGACGACGTGCGCAATCCGCACAATTCGAAGGGTACCGAATCGCTCGCCCTGCTCAAGATCGGCAGTGCCGTGCCGTCGGGTCTGGTCCGCCAAATCGCCGGCGAGATCGAAGCCTATACCGCCTGCTATATCGAATTCTGATCCGCCGGCGTAGCAGACGGTCGCGGCGCTGAGGCCGCTCCCTCATTAGCTCTCACCGGGATCGGGCTGTCATTTTTCGAACGGGAACGGTTCCTGTCTGTCCAATTCCGATGCCGGGCGGAACGTGCGATTCGTCCTCCATCATTGAAATCCACGGCGCGGCGAGGACGCTTGACGCATCCTGCGCCATTGTCTATCTTTCCGTAATGGACGTATGTTGCGTTCTCACGTAAGCACAGGCCAACAACCACACGTGGAGCTATGTCGAACGTAAAACAGCAGTCGCCTTTCGTCGGTCGAAGCCTATGCTTCGGAATCATACTCGGCAGTCTTCTCCTTTTTAATCCTGCCGCACGCGCCGCCATACAGAATGTCGATGAGGAATTCCAGTTCGCTTCCGGCCTGATCGAGTTGGGTTTTCCCGATTTTGCCACGCGCGTGGTGGACGAAATCGTCAAACAGCATCCGAACCAGGCCGAGCGCGCCAACATCGTGCGCGCGGAAATATTCGTCGCGCGCCGCGAATTCGACAAGGCGCGGGAAATGGTCGCGAAACTCCAACCGACCGACCCGAAGGCGCAGGCGATCAACCTCGCGATCGCGCGCGGCTATTTTGCGATTGGCGACCAGGAACAGGCCAAGACGATCTACGAGGCCTTCTTCAACCAGTACAAGGACCGCATTCCGACTGATGCCGATCTGCTGAAGTTCTATCAGAACGCCGCGTTCCAGTACGCGCAGATTCTCGAACGGCTGGGCGACGGCGAGGGCGCGGCGGCGTCGTACAAGCGCGTACTGGCGACGCCGATGGACGATGCGCAGGCCCGGCGGCGCTTGATGAACGATTTGTCGGAACTGTACCTGCGCCTCGGACGGGCCGCGGAGGGCGGCAAGCGCGAGGAGTTCCTCAAACAGTCCCGCGAACTGGCGGATCAGCTTTTGTGGGGCGGTTATGATTTGTGGTGGGGCAACGCCATCGGCACCATGGCGCATGTGGAGTTGGCGCGCAACAACGAGTCGGGCGCGCGGGAATTGTTGACCACGTACATGAAGGACCTGAACCAGATTGACAAGCTGTTGGCGGACCAGGGGTTCCCGTCGTCGATCAGTCCGCTGGCCAGCGCGCGCTTTCTGCTCGGCGAACTGTACGAGAAACAGGGGCGCGCGATGATCGCGCAGAACAAACCGCAATCGGAATTCATCCCGATTCTGGGTAACGCCATCAGGGAGTACTTCAATGTCTTCTCCAAGTACGGCGACAGCGAGTGGGGGCCGGAAGCCGGCAACAAGGGACGCGCGCTGATCGCCTTGCTCGAAGGCATGGGGCGGAAAGTGAATGTCGAATTTCCCCAGCCGGAACTTCTGGAAAAAGCCATCGGCGCCCAGTTCCGATTGGCCGAGGATGCGTTCCGCCAGAAGGATTGGAAGAAGGCGGCTGAAGAATACCTCCGCATCCTGAATATCTATCCCGAAGCCGAAGAGTCCCGGCGGGGGCTGGCGAATGTCATGGTTGCCTACGTTCAGATGGACGACCCGCTGTACGTCAAGATGCTGGCGCACTATTTCGGCGAGCGGTTCCCCGACAACGAATTCCTGGGGAACGCCGTGTTGATCGCGGGAAACAGCTATCGCCAGCGCGAGAAGCCGGACCTGTCGCGCGAGCTGTACGATTTCTTCCTCGATCATTTCAAGACGCACCCGCGCGCGCCGGCCGTGCTGTACGATATCGGGCGTATGAGGGAGCGCGCGGGCGACCGCATTGCGGCCAATCAGTATTTCCGGCGATTGGTGGACGCCTACCCGAAGGATCGCTATGCCCTGCACGCGCTGTTCCAGATCGCGTGGGGCGATTACCAGGTGGAGAATTACGAAGAGGCCATCAAGACCTTCCAGGAGTATGTCCGGGTCGCGCCGAACGGGACCGAAAAGGCCCGCGCGCAGTTCCTGCTGGCCGACGCCTATCAGCGCATGCCGGATTATCTCGAGGCGATCAAGGCCTATGACCAGCTCGTCAAGTGGCTGGAACCCTCCAACTCGCCGTTCAATGCGCGGCCGGACGACGTGCCGAAGAACCGGGATCTGCTCGAGAAGGCGCGTTTCTTCCTGGCCTATTGTTATGGCCGGATCACGGAACCGCCCGCGGCCGTGGCGGAGGCGCAGAACCGGGCGGTGCAGAACTACGATCGCTTCCTGGAATTGCACAAGAGTTCGGATCTGGCGCCCAAGGCGATGCGGGACAAGGGCCGCATCCAACTGGCCCAGGGCAAGTCGGCGGACGCCGCCCGGACGTTCGAGGATCTGGCGAAGGATTACCCGCAATCGGAGGAGGGGCGCAGCGCGCTCTTCGCCCTGGTAAGCTCGGCCATCGAGATCGGCCAACTCGATATCGCGCGCGACGCGTTCCAGCGCATGATGACCCAGCCGGACGCGTACGGGCCGGATGAGTTCGCGCGAATCGGGCGGCTGATGCTCGAAGCCGGCCTGTATGCGGAGGTGATACCGGCTTATCAGAAGGTCGTGGCCAGCAGTCAGGACCGGAATATGCTGCAGTTGGCCCTCTCCGGCCTCGGCCAGGCCTATCATCAACAGCAGAATCACGACGAGGCCATCAAGGTCCTCGAGGATCTGCTGGAGCGTTTCCCCGCGACGGCCTTCATGTTCGACGCGCGTTTCATTCTCAACGACGCCTACCGCCAGAAGGGGCGGTTCGACGATGCCATCACCGCGTTGAACGACATCCTGCGTCTCGAGCAGAAAGACAATATCCGTATTCAGACCGCGCAGTTCGAGTTGGGCGTCACCCAGAAGATGATGGGCGAGAAGACCCGGGCCTTGGCGACGTTTCAGCGTATCGCCCTGTTGCAGGACCCATCCAACACCCGGTTACGTCCCATCATCGAGCGCAGTATCATGGAGAGCATGTATCTGAGCATGGAGCTGGAGCTGTATGGGGACATCGACGAAATAGCGGATCAATACCTGAACGCGTTTCCGCAGGGATCGCACGTCGAGGAAGTGCGCCGGATTCGCGCCGACGCGCGTCTGAAGGCCGTGCAACCGGCGGCGCCCGTTCCGGCCGGGGGAGCCGCGCCCTAACCATTTAACGTGAAAATGAAAGGTACTGTGTCATGACAACTAAACGATACATGCGATGGAGCGGGAAGGCGGGTCTGGTCCTGCTTTGTCTGGGCGTGAGTGTTCACGTCGTCGATGCGCAATACGTCATCCTGCCGAACGGCCAGCGGGTGGACGGGCAGGCTATCCGGTCGCGACCCAGCGGTGAGATCACATTGACGTTGCCCGGCGGAGCCGGGACGCGGACCTTCATGCCGGGTCAGTACGTACAGGCCGTGGCGCCGGAACCGCCGGAATTGGCGCGGGCGATCCGGGGTGTCGAGGCCAAGCAGTATGATCAGGCCATCGCGATGCTTGAGGATATCGTGCGGGCCAATCAGCACTTGCATTGGGATCTCGTCGCGCTGGGCGAGATTGGCAAGGCGAATGTGGCCAAGGGGGATCACGCGACCGCGGTGCGTGCGTATGACCGGCTGTTCCAGGCTTCGCCGGACCGGAAGAAGGACGACGCGTTCCGGTGGGGCTATTATCAAGCCTTGCTGGGGGCCGACCAGCATGATAAGCTCGAAACGGAATTGAACGAGTTGGCCGCCTCCGGCGCCCGGGGCGATGCGGCGCGGGCGCAGGTCATGCGCGGCGACATCAAGCTGGCGAAAGGCCTGGTGGAGCCGGCGGTCATGGATTACCTGCGAACGGCGGTGCTGTTCGAGCGGGAAACCGCGGTCGTCGCGGAGGCGACGTTCAAGGCTGCGCAGGGGCTTGAGCAATTGCGGGATCCGCGGGCGAAGGACCTGTACCGGCGCGTGGCGGAACGGTATCCGACCAGCCCGTATGCCGCGCAGGCCCGGCCGAAGATGTAGGACGATGAAGCGGAATGTTCCCAGGCGGGAAGGATGGAATGCAGAACGAAAAGGAGACAGCATATGTTCACGCGTAAGTTGGTTCTAATCGCAACGGTGTGCGTCCTGGTCGTGTCGGGAGCGGTGTGGACGGCGTACGGGCAGGATGAAGGCGGTCCGGGCGAGGCCGTGGCCCCCGGACTGGAAGTCCGCGGCGACGCGCCGCCGACGGAAATCGCAAAAGGCCCCGGCTTCATGGATATCGTGATGGGCGGCGGCTTCATCGGCGTCCTGTTGTGGTTGGCCTTGTTCGCGGCATCGATCGCGGGCGTGGCGCTGATCGTCGATTCGTTCATCACCATTCAGAACAAGAAGATCGCGCCGGAAGATCTTGTGGCCCAGGTGCGAACGGCCATGGAGCAGGGCGATGTCATGAAGGCGCTGAAGCATTGTGAGGAACAGCCCGGCCCCTTGTCGAACATTCTGTCGGCGGCGTTCTCGAACGTCGAAGAGGGATTCGAGGCCGTCCAGGACGCCGTCGGCGTGGCGGCGGATCTCGAGGGCGAGAAACTGCTGCAGCGCGTGAACTACCTCAACGTGGTCGGCAACCTGTCGCCGATGCTCGGACTGCTCGGTACGGTGCAAGGTATGATCTTCGCTTTCGCCACCCTGGGTCAGGCCGCGGAAGGCGCGGCCAAGCAGGCGGCGCTGGCGTTGAACATTTCACAGGCCCTGTTCACGACGGCCGCCGGTCTGGCGATCGCCGTGCCGGCGGTGGCGTTCTTCTACTTCTTCCGTAACAAGGCGACCAAAATCATCCTCGGCATGGAAGGCCAGACCATGGATCTGATCAAGGTCTTCCGTAACGTCGAAGTCGTGGACGAGGAATAATCGATCGTTAGCCGTCGGTGGACGCCGGTTCGCCGAGGGCGGGAGAGGCCCCAATGGCATTCAAGAAAAAAGGCATGCGGGTGGCCGAAAGCGGCGAAATCAACATGACGCCGATGATCGATATCGTCTTCCAGATGATCATCTTCTTCGTGCTGACGGTTGAGCTGGAAAAGGACATGATCGACGAGCACCTCAAGCTGGCCATGTCCCCGCACGGACCCGCCATCGAACAGAAGGATCCCAGGACGATCCATGTGGACGTGCGGCAGAACGGCCGTCTGTCGCTCGGCCGGGTCCCCGTATCCGACGGCCAGCTTCGCAACATCCTGCGCAACGCGGCGATGCAGTACGGCGCCACGACCCCGGTGGTCATCCGGGGGGATATGAACACCCCGCACGAGGAGATCAAGCGGGTCATGGATATCTGCACGTCCGCCGGCATCTGGAAAATCAAGTTCGGCGCGATCAAGGAAAAGGTGAAGTAGGAGGCGATTATGGCTCACAAACGATCTCGAAAGCGCCCCGCGCAGATCAGCGGCGAAATCCAGATGACGCCGATGATCGATATCGTGTTCCAGCTCCTGATCTACTTCATCCTGACCTTCGAGCCGATGGACGTGATGGCCAATCTGGATGTCTTCCGGCCCTCTCCGGAAGCCGAGAAAAAAGAGGAAATGGAGCCGCCGAACGTGCTCCGCGTCACGATCTACGAGGACGGTTTTACGGTGAACGATCGCCGGGTCGGCATGCCGGAAATGGAACGCGTGCTGTTCCGCCTCGCCGGCCTCGATCGGAATCAGACCGTACTGATCATGGCTACGGCGCATTCGAGGCACGAAAGCCTGATCCAGGTGTTGGACCTCTGCTCGAAGACCGGCTTGCGCAATCTGTCCGTGGTCAGCATGAATTGATGAGGGTCGTCCTGCCACATTGCGGGTATGTGCCGAATAGGGTAGTATGAAGAACGGAGCATCGTCATGACACGCAGGGAATACATGCGGAAGAAGCTTATGGAGCATCTCGTGGGCCCCACGGGATCGATCATCCTCCATATCCTGATCTTTGCGGCGTTGATCCATCTCGTCGTCTTTGAGACCCGGCAGAGCGAGCAGGAAATCGAAGTGACCCTGATGGAGCTTCAGACGGTCGATCTGGAAGAGCTTCTCGAGGAAATTGAACCGGAGATCGAGCCGGAGGAGCTCGATGTCATGATCGACGCCCCGTCGTTTGATGTCGAGGTGGACGTCGCGCCGGTCGAGGATTTCTCCCAGCCCGAACCCGATGTGGATTACGCCGCACTGAATGTGATGAATATGGACAGCCCGCTGGTCCTGCAGGGCTTATTCTCGGGGCGAACGGCCGCCGGACGCGCGGCCCGTCTCAAACAGTACGGCGGCCGCTGGGGCGAACTGACGGAAGCCTCCGTGCAGAAGGCCTTGGAGTGGCTGAAGAAGAATCAGAATCCGGACGGATCGTGGGACCACGGCGCCCGTAGCCCGGCCGCCATGACCGGACTTGGTCTCCTGACGTTTCTCGCGCACGGTGAAACCGTATCGTCCGAGAAATACGGGCAGACGGTCGAGAAGGCCATCCGCTGGCTGGTCAACGACATGCAACCGAACGGCATGTTCAAGGGCGTCGGCACCGGCAACGGCACGGTGTACGCCCAGGCCATTGCCGCGTACGCGATGAGCGAGGCCTACGCCATGACGCGTATCCCCGATATCAAGCCGGTCATGGATAAGGCGATTCAGGTCATCATCGACGGTCAACAGGCCCGCGGCGGCTGGGATTACCAGTATAAGAAGGAGTCCCGTCGTGACACCTCGATCGCGGGATTCAATATTCAGGGCCTGAAGGCCGCGCTGTTGGCCGGATCGAGCGCGACCGGCATCAAGCAGACGATGGATAAGTCGCTGGAGGATCTGCTGACGGTGTTCAACCCGGAGACCGGATCGTTCGGGTATTCGTCCGTTCAGGGGCGGAACGACAGCATGACGGCGTTGGCCTGCCTGCTGTTCCAATTGGCGGGCAATCCGCGCGCCCCCGAAGTCCGGGCGGGTGTGACGGCGTTACGGGATGTGCGATGCAACTGGAATGACCCGCCACAAGGCGCCATGTACACGTGGTATTACATGACGCAGGTCATGTTCCAGACCGGCGGTTCGACGTGGAATAGTTGGAACAACATGTTCGCCCCGCAGTTTGTGAACAATCAGAATGCCGACGGGAGTTGGACGTCGCCCAGCGGGCGACTGCCGCAGGGCACGCCGCATCGGGAGGTCAATTACGGCCCGGTGTATTCAACCACGCTCGCCGCTTTGTCGCTCCAGGTTTATTACCGCATTCTCCCCACCTTCGCCGTGGTCGAACAGCCCGCCGAGGAAGAGGAGAAGAAGACCGACGACGTGATCATCGAGATCATCTAGGACCGGTGCCTCATCGCGGTCGCCGTGCGGTATCCTCCGCCTCAAGTTTCATGAGGTATGGGACGGGGCGGGGCGACGGCCGGATGATTCACGCGCGTGTTCCGCGTTGTCGCGACGCGTCGCTATGCTATACTCGACGGCATGGAAACCGTTGTCCCACGCATCCACGTCCTATCGGACCATGTCGCGAACAAGATCGCGGCGGGCGAAGTCGTCGATCGCCCCGCGTCGGTCCTTAAGGAGCTGATGGAAAATGCCCTGGACGCGGGGGCGACGCAGATCGACGTGCAGGTCGTGTCGGGCGGGAAAAAGCTCGTGGCCGTGACCGACAATGGACACGGGATGACACGCGACGACGCCCTGCTTTCCATTGAGCGTCATGCCACCAGCAAGATCCACGACGTCGATGACATCGAGTCCGTCAACACGCTGGGATTCCGTGGCGAAGCGCTCGCGGCGATCGCCTCGGTCTCACGGTTCAGCATGAACACCCGAACAGCCGACGCGTTGAGCGGTCTCGAAATGACACTGACGGCGGGCAAGATGCTGGACGTGCAGGAGGCCGGCTGTCCGGTGGGCACCACGATCAAGGTGCGCGATCTGTTTCACAACGTGCCGGCCCGCCGGAAATTCCTGCGCGCTGAACAAACCGAATCCGCCCATATCCGGCAGGTATTCATCGTGCTGGCCCTGTCGCATCCGGATGTCGGCATGCGGCTGACCATGGACGAGCGCGATCTCTATGTCCTGCCGGGCGCATCCACGCTCCGCGACCGGATTCGCGAACTCTACAGCGAATCCTATCTGAAGGATCTGCGCGACGTGGCCTATGAACGCGGACCGGTGCGGGTGAGCGGGCTCGTGGGCATGCCGCATGCGACGCGAAATGATCGCACCGAGCAGTTCATCTTCGTCAACCGGCGACCCGCCGGCGCGCCGCTGTTAAGCTACGCGCTGAATGAGGGGTACCAGACCCTGATCCCGAAAGGCCGCTATCCGATCGTGTTTCTGTTCATTGACCTGGATCCCTCCCGGGTGGATGTCAATGTGCATCCGACCAAGAAGGAGGTGCGGTTCCGGCATCCCGGCGAGGTCCGCGATGCGGTGATCGAGGCCGTGCGCAAAGCGTTGGCGCAGACGTCTCCCGTCTCCGCGGACGCGCCGGCGGGGGCGCCGACGTCCGAGCGGTCGATGGGACCGAAAGAGCCGCAACTGCGCATCGAGGACCTGCCGGAGTTCCGCGTATTTCAATACCCGCGCGTGCCGCCGGTTCCCGAAACAAAACCGGGCACGCCCGGTCCGCCGGCGGCGTTCGAGAGGGATCGCGAGTCCGTTCCACCAAGGGAAAGCCCGTGGAGCTGGTGTCGCATCGTCGGACAGGTCGGCGGGCTCTACGTCATCATGGAAACGGAGGACGGGATGGTTCTGATGGATCCCCATGCGGCGCACGAGCGCCTGATGTACGAAAAATTCATGGCCGAATTGCTCACACATCACGTCAAAAGTCAGGGGCTGTTGACACCGGAATCGCTCGATCTCTCGCCCGGCGATGCGGAATGCGTCCGGATGAATCTCGATGCGCTCCAGCGGATGGGATTCGGCATCTCGGAATTCGGCGGTGACACATTCATTGTGGATGCGTTACCCGTCTGCCTCGGCAATGTGACGGCGGAATCCGTTCTGAGTGATGTGGCGCGTAGTCTGGAGGAAGGGGGCACGCGCGGGGGCACGGAGCGATGGGCGGAAGAGCGGATTGCGCGCGCGGCCTGCCGCGCGGCCGTCAAGGCCCGCGACAAACTGTCATTGCAGGAGATCGAAAAACTGGTGATCGACCTGGGGCGCGCTGAAATGCCCTATACCTGTCCGCACGGCCGCCCGACATTGATCTTCATGGGGTACAACGAGCTGGACCGCAAGTTCGGACGGATTTAGCCCGGATAGAGCACGACCACACGCACACAATACTGGTCAGCCTCTGGCCGGCACGCCGTTCAGCGCTTCCGGCATGCGAAAACGGCTGTTGGCTTCTTCGCGGAAGCTCGCATAGGCCTTGTCATACCGTGCCTTGTCATCCGGGCTCATGGCTTCGGCTATCTGCACCTGAAGGGCGCGGTAAGGGGACTGCGCGTAGCGCAGCATCTGCCAGAGGCCCTGCATCAGGTCGTCCGCACGCCGACGATAGTGCAGGGCGGGAAGAATGGCCTGCTCCGCGGATGCGTTGAGAAACTGGCACAGGAAACTTTCCGCCGCCTCCAGATGCGCTTGGTGCAGCAGCATCGAGTGAATGGACTGCACGTTGTCGGCGATCAATCCGAGAAAATGCAGGAAGTCGTGTTCCTTGGGCGCGGCGCGGGGGGACCGGACGGCAAAAAAGGCGTGTTTGCTGGCTGTCTTCAACAGGGCCATCACCTTGTTGATCTGCTGGATCCGGGCCTGCAGATCCATCTCCTGGCTGGGTATGCACAGCAGTTCGACCGCGCGCTCATAGAAGGCGTCGCGTCGCGCCAGATGGATCGCCCGGTTCAGATTCGTGTGTAACGCCGTCATCAGCAATCAATAATGCCGGGGATCCACGCCTCCCGGCCGGATTTATCGCCCGACACCCCATACAACAGGTTGAATTTATCAGAAATGACATTTATCATGCCGCGCATTGTTTTATAAGCAAAAAAACAAAGGCTCACTACCAACAGGGGATAACATCATGCAGTACAGAATGTTTTGCGTTTCGCTGGCCGCCATTCTGCTGGTCGCGTCGGCATGGGCCGCGGACGAGGCGGCGGATCGGCCGAAAGGCGTGACACTGGTGGCCGTGGGGAATATGGAGGACGACCTGATCGAGCGCATTCATGAGTTTGTGGTGCTCAACTCGGCCATACCCACCCGGGTTCTTCGGCGCGACGCGGCGGCGGACGGTTCGCTGGCCGGGGAGGGGCGGGCGTTTGCGGATGTGAAGGACGATCGCGATATCGCCCTTGTTGTCTGGGTGACACCCGGCGAGCGCGAGGATGAGCATATTGCGTATCTTCAGGACGAGGGCATCGCCGTCGTGAATGTCGGCGCACTCCGTGTCGATAACGAGGAACAGTTTGCGCGCCGCATGGAGAAGATGACGATGCGAGCCCTCGCCGTTCTGCTGGGCGTGGAGCCCGTTCCCAATCCTCAATCCGCTCTTTTCACCTACACGTCCATCGAGGAACTGGATGCGATGGGGCGGAACTATGATCCGCCGTCACTCATGCGGGTTCAGGAGCGCGCGGTCCAGCGCGGCGTGCAGCTGATCGAGGACAGTCCGTTTCGCCTTGTGCCTTGAGACCCCGTCATGCTCGATATCAAAGTCATCCGCGAGCGCGAGCAGGACGTGCGTCAGGCCATGGACGACCGCGCCGCGCATACGTCGCTGGACGACGTGATTGAACTGGATGCGCGTCGCCGAGCGATCCTTGCCGAAGTCGAACAGCTCAAGAACCGGCGTAATGTCGCATCGAAGGAGATCGGCCGCCTCAAGAAGGCGGGGCAGGATACCTCGGCCGCCCAGGCTGAAATGCGGGATGTCGGGAACCGCATATCCACGCTCGATGAGGAGGAGCATTCGCTGGATGTCCGCCTGGCGGAGCTTCTGCTGAGTATCCCGAATATGCCGCACGCGTCGGTGCCCGTCGGGGCGGACGAGACCGGCAACCGTGTGGTGCGCGTCGTGGGCGATGCGAGCGCGTTCGACTACCCGCCCCAATCCCACGTGGACATCGCCGAACGCCTCGGCATCATCGATTTTGCGCGGGCGGCGCGCATGACCGGCGCCGGGTTTGCGCTGTTCCGCGGCGTCGGAGCCCGACTGGAGCGGGCCCTGATCCAGTTCATGATCGACCTGCATGTGAATGAGCACGGTTATGAGGAGGTGTCGCCGCCGTTTCTGTGCAACGGTGATGCCATGACCGGCACGGGCCAGTTGCCCAAGATGGCGGAGGACATGTACCACATTCCGTCCGACGGATTGTACCTGGTCCCCACCGCGGAAGTGCCCGTGACGAACATGTACCGGGACGAGATCATCCAGGAACCGTTGCCGATCCGCCATGTCGCTTACACACCCTGTTTCCGGCGCGAGGCGGGTGCGGCGGGACGGGAGACCCGTGGCCTGATTCGAGTGCACCAGTTCGACAAGGTGGAGCTGGTTAAATTTGTCGCGCCGGCCGCCTCGTATGAGGAACTCGAGCAACTGGTGAAGGATGCCGAGGTCGTCTTACAGCGCTTGGAATTGCATTACCGGGTGAAGGAGCTCTGTACCGGCGACCTGAGTTTTGCGGCGGCCAAGTGCTATGACATCGAGCTATGGGCGCCGGGCCAGAATGCGTGGCTGGAGGTGTCGTCGTGCAGCAATTTTGAGGATTTCCAGGCGCGTCGCGCGAAGATCCGGTATCGCAATGCCGCCGGCAAGGTGGAGTTCGTTCATACGCTGAACGGGTCCGGCGTGGCCCTGCCGCGCCTGATGGTCGCCATCCTGGAGAATTACCAGCAGGCCGACGGCTCGGTCGTCCTGCCCGACGCCATCCGCCCGTACCTGGGCGGCCTGGACCGCATCCGCGCCTGACGGCAATTTACTGCGGCAGGATCTCGATCTGGTCGGGTTCGCGTATTTCGATGTTGGGATTGCCGCGGTGAAGGTAGATTCGTCCGGATAGCCTTATCGTCCTCCCGGCCAATGCGCCATGAAGGTCGCCGCCCAGGGCCGCCTCGAGCACGGGTACACGATCCGGATAGATGACGCCCGTGAGTTGTTCATCGCCGATCTTCTCGAAGTTCAGGAATGTTCTCATGCCGCCGTCCTGCGCCGTCGCATTGCGAATCATGCCCTCAACGACCACCTGCCGGCCTTCATGCGAGCGTAACTCGTCCATGGCGCGTGCGGATAGGGTGGGTATATCCGTCCGGGACGCCGTGCGCGTATCCGGTTCGGCGAGGACGCGGATCTGTTCGGGGCGATTCAGGACGATTTGTGGCGTTCCGTTAAATACGCTCACTATGCCTTCCAGTTCAACCTCGGTTCCGGCGAGATCATCGAGGCGCTCACCGTATATCGTCGTAAACGCAGCCAGCGCGTTGCGGTGGATGACTCCCGTGAACTGCCCGCGTGTTGTTCCAAACTGCAGGAAGGAGAGCTCCGTGCGGCCGACTTGCAGGACAATGGTCAGAATAGTGCCCCGCACCGCGACCGATTGTCCGGCGTGGGCCTTCAACAACTCGATATCGTGCGCATCGAGGGGATCGGTTGCCGCGGTCGGTTGTCGCGTGTCGGTCGGCTCGGCCGGGCCGAACGGGCGGTGCCACCGATCCGGCGCCGGCAGGAGGACGTCCGCGGCGGATTCAGCCCCGTCCTCCGAGACGGGTTCCGGCGTCCGGCCTGAGACCTCGCTGATGCGCAGTTCCGTCCAGGTGAGAGAACGGCGGATTCCGTCATCTTTGGGATATTCGCGGGCCAGTTGGAGCCATATCCGGCGTGCGTCCTCCAATCGCTGTTGAGCTTCCGACCCCCGCAAGGCGTTGGACCAGAAACCCAGCATATACGCCAGGTCCATCCGCAGAGAACGACTGTTGGGGGCGTTCGCCACCAGGCGGAGGTACCGCTCATGCGATTCCTTGAACAGGGCTTGCGCGGTGGCCCGATCGCCGGCGCGATCATACAGGCGTCCGCGTTCGGAATAGTTTCGCGCCAGATCGCGAAGATAATCGCTGTTGCCGGGATAGCCGGCCGCCAATTCGTTAAACACGTCATAGGCCTCCTCAAATGCATGGAGGGCCTGTTGGTGCTGTTCCCGCTGGGCATGGGTTTTACCCAGCTCACTCCATGTGATCGCAAGGTCGCGAAGGAAATCCGGGTCCCTCGGATGCCGTTTGACGAGGTCGACTTTGATGGCCAGCGACCGCTCCAGCGCTTCAACGGCCTCATCGTACCGGCGCGCGCTCAGGCGCATTTTCCCGAGTTCGTCCCACGATCGGGCCTCGTCTCGGCGGTACTCGATCTGCGCGGGATGACGATCGGTCAGTTCGCGCTTCACGCGGGTGGCTTGCTCGAGCGCCTGCTCGGCGTCATCGTATCGGTTGAAGCGGGCGTGTATCTTGCCGAGCTCGTCCCAGCTTCGCGCGTAGGCACGCGTGAACTCGGGATCATCCGGAAATTCCCGGGCCAAGGTCTGTTTCAGTTTGAGCGCCTGTTCCACGGCGCCCTGGGCGGCGGCCCAATCGCCCGCGCGCTGATAGATCAGTCCCCGTTCGTCCCAATTCCGCGCCCATTCCCTGCGATAGTCCACATGATCCGGAAAGGCACGCACCAGTTGTTGAAAGAGGGCGCCGGCCCGTTCCTGAGCCGAGATGGCGGATGAAATGTCCCCCAACTCGGCGTCGAGACGCGCGAGTTCCTCCCAACTGCGCGCCATGTCCCGTTGATAGTAGGGGGAGTCGGGATATCGCGCGTGGAGCGCCTGCAGGCGCGCGATACGTTCTTCGTGCAACGCGCGCGATTCGTACAAGTCGCCGGCCTCGCGCCGGGCGGCGGCGAGCAGCGTGAGTGACCAGGACAGTTCTTCGCGTAAACGTTCATCGTTCGTGTTATCGGCCGCGAGTTGCTCATAGAAGGACACGGCGTCCCGCAGCAATTGATCGCGAACGGGGGCCGCGTCGGGATTGTGCGCCAACGGACCGCGGGCGATGAGGGTCGTGAATTGGTCCACGGTGTCGAGCGCCTTGCGCAGATTCGTTTCGGCGCGTTCGCGTTCCAGGACGGCGACCTGTTCGGCCTGCCGAGTGCGCATGAGGGCGATGCTCGCGGCCGCCAGGCCGAGCGCGAGGGCGGTGACCACGGCCGCGCCCGCGCCGACGAGGGCCTTATGCCGGCGGGCAAATTTGCGCATCTGATACCACGCGGACGGTGGTCGCGCCACAATGGGCTCGTCGTTCAGGAAGCGCAGGAGATCGTCGCCCAGTGCGGCCGCCGAGGCATAGCGGCGCGCTTTGTCCTTCTCCATGGCTTTGTGGACGATGATCTCGAGGTCGCCGCGAAGCGACGGAACAACGGCGCCCAAACGGCGCGGCTCCTGCTCGTGAATGACGCGGATGGCGTCGTGCAATGTTTTGGATCCGAATTGATGGGGACGCTCACCGCTGAGCAGTTCGAAAGCCACCACGCCGAGCGCGTAGATATCGGAGCGCACGTCGATCGGGTCGTTCTGCGAGCCGGCTTGTTCGGGCGGCATGTAGGCGAGCGTGCCCAACACGCCTCCCGTATCCAGGGTCAGCGTGTGGATCGGCTGGTCGACATCGAGAATCCGGGCGACGCCGAAGTCCAGGATGCGAGGCTGACCGGCGGCATCGACCGCGATATTCGCCGGCTTCAGATCGCGATGAATGATTCCTTTCTGATGGGCATAATGAACGCCCTCCACCACTTTGATCAGGAGGGCGATTCGATCCCGCGTGCCGAGCAGATGCAGACGGGCATAGTTGGTGATGGGCGCGCCCTCGATAAACTCCATGGCGAAGTAGGGGTGTATCTGTCCGTTTGCATCCCATGAACCGGCTTCGTAGATGCGCGCGATGGCGGGATGTTCCAGCCGGCCCAGAATGTCCACCTCCAGGCTGAAGCGGCGCAGCAACCGCGGGGTAAGCAATCCCGCCCGTAGAACTTTCAGCGCCACGCGCCGATGCGGCTTCTCCTGCCAGGCTTCATAGACCGTGCCCATGCCGCCCTCATCGATCAGTCGAACGATGCGGTAGCCGGGCGGCTGCGGCCACAGGGATGATGTCGCCGGCGCAACAGGCTCTCCGGACTGGCTCATCGGCGGTCGGCCGTTCATCTCGGGGGTGGCGTTCTCCATGGAGCTAGGTAAGGAATAGCGCCGGGGTCAGGCCGTGTAAAGCGGAGAAATGCCTTACTCGCCGCCGGTCTGCCGAACGGCCTCGTCAAAGAGGCCCTTGATATCGGCGGGCATCCACGGCCGATCGGCGGCCCAACGGTACCCGTTCAGGACATCCCGCCGCGGCAGTTCCGTAATCACCGTGCGGGTGCGCAATTCAGCGACGGCGATGCTGGCGTAGTAGAGCACCGTCGCCACATCTTCCGGATAGGCAAGCTGGGCGCGCCGACTCAATTGCTTGGCGAAATCCTTGACGAGGCGCAAGGCCTCAAGCGAGGGGTCCGGGCTCAGGAGCAGTTCGCGAAACGACCGATCGGGCAATTGTGAGTTGCGGACATCCGGAAGCAGTTGAGTCAGGTCGGACACGAGCGCCGCATTCAGTTGATGCACCAGAATGGCCCCATAGTCACTGTCCCGCCACGAGGTGCGCGCGGACGTCGTTTCATCCATCAGGTTGCCGAGTATCCGCGCCTCGGTCTGTCGCCGCTTAGTCGGTTCTGGGTGGTTTGGTGACATGATCATATTGTTGTGTATACGCACTAACCTCCGCCAATATTGCGCGGAGTTCTCGTATTTCCTTGTCTACGTCGGGTTCACTGCCCGTATATTCCCACACGACCGATCGAAACGTACGTTCAAACATCCGTTTCACCGTGAACAACGCATTGGCCGCCTGTACGGGAGAGACAAAGCCGAGTCGCACAACCATCTCGGCATAGGGTTCGGGTTGCAGGCCCTCCAGAATCGGCTGAACGACACGGTTCTGGAACAACAGCCAGTAATGAACGCGTCCCGATGTCCGGCAATCGTGTTCCACGCGGCGCAACGTCTCGCTTACAATCTCGCGAATCCAGGCCAGGTCGAAATCGGTGGAGGCGGCGGGCATGGCCGCTGACGCATCGGCGTCCGGCGGCATCGACTCCAGTGAGACCAGGGGGCCGCCGCTCGGCGCTCGCCGTACGGAGGTAACCCGGCGGAACTCGCTGATGGCATATCGTTCCAGGGCCGTGAGGAGCAGCGTGCGAAACTTGCCTCGATCGCGCCGCGCGCGCGCAATCAGGTCGCCCTGCAGAATCTTGTCGGCCACAAACCCCTGTATGAGATCATCGGCTTGATCCGGATGGACCCGCATCGTGTACACGAGATGCGCTCTCAGGGCGGGCAGATAGCGATCGAGGAGTTCGCCTAGCGCCTCTTCGGCGTCTTCAGCACTCGAATCGGCCGCCCGCTCGATCAGCGTCCAACGTGTCGGCGGAAACCGTCCATCCTGCATAGTGGAATCCCTGATACCAGATTACTCATTCGCCCCGGCTTGATATAACCTAATACATCGACGATAAAGAGCCGTCAACATATCCAATATTTCAGGAAAGGTGGCGTATAGGGAATGAGGGGAATGCGCATCGATCATGAGTTCGCCGGGCCATCGCGGAAAACCGAGTGTTTCGGTCGTCAGCGGCAACACGCTGATTCGAGAGGGATTGTGTGCCGTTTTCCGGCGATACGCCTGGCGTGTTGACAGTTGCGCAAACGACGCCGCGCTTCGCCGACCTTCCACATCGGATCTGATTGTCCTGGACTTGGAATCCGTGCCCATGAGCGGGCGCACGGGCTCCGCACAACTCCGCGTATATCAAAACGGCACGCCGATACTTCTTTACGGCTCGCGTGAGATCATTCGGAAACGACGCTGGCTTACGCGGCGTGGTGTGGTCGGGTCGCTTAGCGGCGATGAAACGCCGCACGACATCGTGAGGCTGGCCAACCGGCTGGTCAATGCGGCGGACGCCATCATGGATATCGGGAACGTGCTTTCCACGCGTGAGCAGGACGTGTTCCGTCTCCTGGGCGAGGGCAAATCAAATCGCCAGATAGCGCGCGATCTTGGTGTGAGCGTGAAGACGGTGGAGACGCACAAGGAACACCTCAAGCAGAAGCTCGCCATGGCGACCACGGCGGATTTGCTGGAACTCGCCATTCGTCTGAGCGGGGGATAAACAGCCACATGCCTTTCCGGATCCAATGGGAATGAAGAATCAGGGAATGTCCCGATTTACTCAGCTTCTAAAATTGTGTCAAATGGCCGTTATGTAATTAGGGGGAGGGGGCGTGGAGACGCTTCAGGGTACGCTGAACGGGTTCTGAACGGAATGAAATAGTATGGCATGCGCATTACCAATCAGCAGGTGGTCCCGAGTCCACACATGGCAGGAGATCCGGTTATGAATAGAGGGACGAATTGCGGGGTATCGAGAGCGGGTGCGGTTCTCTTTTCTGGCTTGGCCGGCGTGTTACTCGCCGTCGTTCCTCAAACCGATGCGGCTTATGAATCCGCGGCTCATGTGATCAACGCGTCAGGCGGTCACATGGAAAATCTGCTTTATCAAACTACGACGGCCGTGGGTCAGGGACACGGGCTGGGCTTCAACTCATCCGCATCCATTAGTCACTACGCGGGTTTCATTCAGCGGGATTCCTCCGGCAACGATTATGCTCCGGTGCTGGCGCCGATCGGTCAGTGGGTGGCGTGGGTCAGCAGTGAATTCGAGGTCACCCTGTGCGCCAGCGATCAGGATGGCATTCCGCCGTCCGTGAGCGCCGAGTGGCTTCCCACCGGGGCCGTACTGCAGGATCACGGCAATGGTTGCGCGACGCTGATCTGGACGCCCGAGAGCGTCGACCACGGTGTGCATGGCATCCGCATTACGGCCAGTGATGGGATCAGAGAAGTGACGCAGGTGGTGCGACTATACGTCGGCGGCGCCGAGGAGGACGCCGATCCGCAGACCGGCCTGCCCGAATCGCTCGTGACCTGGTCCGTGCCCATCCTGTCCATTGAGGCCGATCCGTTTGCAACCAGTTCGCTGGTGGAATGGGAGTCCAAACCGGATGTGGTCTACGACATGTACGGCAGTGATGACGGAGAGAACTGGAGCGTGATCAGTGCGTCCGTTGCGGCCGATGATGACACCGTTGAGCAAACGGACAACACGTTGGCGGATCGCTCGTGGCGCTTCTATCAAGTGGTGTTCGAGGGCGAGACGCCGTCGAGTTCGGCGCAGTCGTGGAGTCTGGCCCGATCCGAAGTGCAGGCCGGCACGTACAGCATGTACGGGTCTCCGGCGCGTTCCGACCGGAAGTTCGACGGCCAGATGGGCACGTCGCTCGCTTCGGTATTGACCGGCCACAACAGTGGGATCGGCACCCAGACGGGCGACGAAGTCTATGTGTTGGAGAGCGACGGAAACTGGCGGATGCTTTACCTCGACACGACCGGCGTGTGGCGGGAAAGCGACGGCAGCGCATCGTACTGTGAGCTGGAACCGGGTCAGGGTTTCTTCGTGGCGCGGTTCACGCCGTCCTCCACGCAATGGAGCATGGCCGGGGAGATCGACGGCAACGGTACCGGTACCGCGACCATCCGGGAGGGCTGGAACATCCTCAATTTCGCGGAGGGGCGCCCGGTCAATCTCAACAACGTCCTCGGCAATAAACCGTCCGGCGGCGCGTCAGAGGAACAGTCCGACCTGATCGTGGTGTATCAATCGGACGGTTCCTGGCGCCGGTACATGTATATACAGGGGTGGGGCGCCCCCTACGACGGCAAATGGTGGGATTTGGACGGCAACCAGATCGTCCAGATCACCAATCAACCCGGTCGCGCTTTCTACTACTACCGAAAGCCGGGGGCGGGGCAGACGACGGTGGATTATTGAGATGGATCGAACACACCGCAGAGTCATCCGCCGGCGAAAACGGTGGCGACGTGTCGGCGGCGGGAGCGGCGGACTATCCTACGCCTGGCTGGTGAGGGCGTCGCTCTCGACCGCCGTATCGTTTTGCTGCCTGATGGCGATGTCGGTGTCCGGAGCCGTAGTGATGACGGAAACATGGAGTGATGGGCATGCCGAGGGCTGGACCGGTGTCGGTACGGATATGACCGTGACCTACAGCGGCGTCGAAGGCCTTCCGCCCGGATCCCTGTCCGGGACCTTCGGCAGTCAGGCGATTCCCGCATCCGAGGTGGGCGCGTTTCAGGCGACGGTTGCCGCTTCGGGCGGCGGATTTACCGGAGATTACTGGACGGATGTGCCGGGCTGGACCGGTTGGACGTTCAGTTTTCTGGCCGCCGATATCCTGCCGTCCAGCGTTCAACTGCGTCTGCATGGAAATGGATGGACGGCCTGGTACAACGTGACCGCGCAAATCAACAACGTGGGGCTGTGGCAATCCGTTTCTGTTCCGAGTGTCTACACGGCGGCTTGGGTGCCGCCCGGCAATGAGGTCAACTGGTCCAACGCGCTGTCCGACGTGGAGTGGATCGAGGTCCAGGTCGGTCGGGCGGGTGAGGACGAACAGTCCTACTTCCTCGACAATTTCCGTATCTCGATGAATGAGCTGGGCGGGTCGGCCGCCATACCGGAGCCGGACTATGCCCTGATGATGGCCCTGTTCATGCTTCTGCTTCTTCGTGGTGTTAAGTCCCGTGCCGAGGCCGAACGCCGCGGTGATGTTGTATCCGAGTCGCGGAGTCCGGCGACCGGCATGGATACAAGGTTTTATGTCGATCAGCGAGTTCTATCTGAATAGGAGTGTACCCTTGATTGTCACGGCATGGCTTGGTCTGAGCTGGACGCATGATATCGAGGCGGCGCAGAACCATACGGAGACGTTTACATCCGGGCTGGCGGGTTGGATCCATCAGGGCCAGGGATCGATCCAGGTGACGAACGAATCCGTTCATGTGATTTTCGCCGCGCAGGGAGGACCGCCGCAACCGCAGACGGCGTCGTTGACCGCGGATACCTCCGCCTCCGGTGGCGCTTTTACGGGGGATTATGGCGATGCGGATGTGGACCTGATTGGATTCGATTTCTACGCCGAAAACGCGCTCCCCTCGCTGTTGAAGTTGGAATGGTCCGCCGGCACGAACACCTATTTTCGCGACCTGAAGACGCATATCGGCGTCACGGGCGCGTGGCATACGCTCACGGTTTCGCTGGCGGGCCGGGCGGCGGGGGCATGGCAGGGGCCGGAAGAGGAGACGGTATTCGCGCAATCCCTCCAAATCGTATCGCAGGTTGTCGTGCGGGTATCACGGGCCGGTGTCGCATCACAACGCTATCGCATCGACAACGTGCGCCTGGGCCGACGCCCCGAACCCGCGTCGATGGACTTGTCGGAAAGCACGATTATCGTCAACTGGTCCAATTTGCAGTCCAATCTGGCGTATCAAGTACAGGCGGCAAACACGCTCACCGGGGAGTGGACGCATATCGGAACACATATGGCCGGTGAGGATGTCGATTTCGTCGTAGAGCCGGTTTCGTCGACGAACACCGTTCGTTTTTATCGTTTACTTCAGGAGGAAGTCCATGCGCCGTAGAAAAGATGATGGGCCCCGTCGGCCGGCCGACGGGAGTGTGCGGGTTGTGTTCGGTATCGCCCTGGCGGCCGGATGCATGATGTGGTTGTGCGGGGATGTGGCGCGCGGCGAAGAAGGAGCCGCCTCGGGCTGGCAGGCATACGTCGATAGCCGTTTCTCCTTCATGGTCGAATATCCCAACGGATGGAGCGCGGAGATTGCGGATGAGAACGATGACGCCATGCCCGACTACGTCATGAAGCGCAGTATCTACTTCAAGTCCGGCAGTCCGGCCACGTTCATGATCTATGTCTGGAGCAATCGCGAAGAACTGGACCTGATTTCCTGGGCTCATACCAACTATCTGGACTTGATGTCCTATCCGGAGGAGGCGCCTGCCGAAATAAATGACGAGGTGTTCGGCCAGCCGGCCGTTCGTTTCTTCAACCGGCAGATGACGACGTGCGACATGGAAATCGTTCTGTTCCAGTATCAGGACTGGGTCTACATGCTCTTGTACCGCAACTGTGATGAGGGCGCATCGAAACTGCTGTATGAACATTTTGTCGCGTCATTCGCCGGGGATTTCTAATATGCGATCCGCCA
This sequence comes from uncultured Verrucomicrobiota bacterium, assembly GCA_964425945.1. Taxonomy (GTDB): domain Bacteria; phylum Verrucomicrobiota; class Kiritimatiellia; order SLAD01; family SLAD01; genus CAYRPR01. The sequence continues at coordinate 27,801 of CAYRPR010000001.1, forward strand.
GACTAGCCGGACTTGCTTTGCTGTGGGCCGCGATGTGGCTCCTGTCCGGCGTCCGCGACGCGTCAGCAGCCGGATACAGCGTCTCCTCCTGCGGAGGGGTGGCGGCGTGCAGTGGCAACTTCTGTTACTGCTGTGACTCCGAAGGCGTCTATAACGGCGGCAATTGCGTGTGGTACACATGGAATCGCCGGTGCCAGGCCGGCGAGAAACTGACTTGGTGTACGGACGCCCACAAATGGGCGGCGGACGCGAAATCGCGCGGATGGCCCGTCTGCAGCGTGCCCAAGGTCGGAGCGATCGGCGTCTACTCGGGACAGCATGTCGGCTACGTGGATGCCATTGAAGGCGATTATGTGTGGACCCGTGAGCAGGCCTGCTGGGGATTCTCCGGCGTCAAATATATCAAGCGTCATAAGAGTTATTGGGATCTTGGCTATATCTACTTCAAAAATGACTCGTGTGCGCCTACCACCGGCAATCTGAAGGTGACGATTGAGCCATCGGGTGCGCGTAGCGCGGGTGCGCAGTGGCGCCGTACGGGTACGAGCACGTGGCGGAACAGCGGGTACACGGAGACGGGTCTTTCGACGGGCAGCAAGACGGTGGAATTCAAGACGATCTCGAACTGGGACAAGCCGGCCAACGCGAGCATCACGGTCAACGCGGGCCAGACGGCTTCGATGACGAAGACGTACGTTCGTCACAAGGGCTCGCTGAAGGTGACGATCAACCCCTCGGACGCGCGCACGGCGGGCGCGAAGTGGCGCCGGACGGGCACGAGTACCTGGCGTGACAGCGGTGCTACGGAGTCGAACATCGACACGGGCACGTACACGGTGGAGTTCAACACGTTGGCCAGTCCGTGGATCAAGCCTTCGAACATCAGCGTATCGATCACGAAGAACAATACGACGTCGGCCACGGCGCGTTATAACCGACCGCCGGTTCTGGCGTCGCCGGGCAGTCATTTTGTGCATGTCGGCGCGTTGTTGACGTTCCCGGTGACGGCGACGGACGCGGATGGCGACGCGATCACATTGAGTATGGCGAGCGCGCCGTCGGGTGCGACGCTGGTCTCGACGGGCGGTGTGGGTACATTGCGGTATACGCCGACGTTGGCGCAGTCCGGCGGGACCTTCACGCCGAGCTTCACGGCGACGGACGCGCTGAACGCGAAGGATACGAAGAGCGGGACGATCCAGGTGGGTTCGCCGCCGACGATCGATCCGATTGCGCCCCAGCGCGCGCGTGTGGGGCAGTTGTACGAGTTGGACGTGCAGGCCGACGATCCGAACGGCGACGTGATTACGTTGACGATGGGCAACGCCCCCTCCGGGGCGGTGTTCGATCCGGGCGATGGCCGTCATGGCGTGTTCACGTTCACGCCGGAGTCGTCGCAGGGCGGCGAGGTGCATGACATCGTATTCACGGCCAGTGATGCGGACGGTCAGCACAGTGTGACGGTCACGCTGATCATCGGCGCGCCGCCGGTGTTACAGCCGGTTGACGACGTGGCGCTGACCGCGGGTCAGATCGCGAGCTTTACGGTAACCGCGGCGGATCCGAACAACGATGCGAAGACGTTTACGATGACGGGCGCGCCGGAGACGGCGACGCTGACGGGCTCGGGCGATAGCCGTACGTTTTCATACACGGCGCTGGAGTCGGAGAAGGGGATCGCGTTCGACATCACGTTCCAGGTGTCGGAGATCGACGGCGAGGACAGCGCGACGATGCGTCTTCGTGTGCAGGGTCCGCCGGAGTTCGTTGAGATCCCGCCGCAACGGGTGGTCATTACGAATGAGCTGGAACTGGCGGTGGAAGCGGTGGATCCGGACGGGGACGCGATGACGTTTTCGATGACCGACGCGCCGCCGTCGGCCGTGTTCGAGACGCACGCGTCGGGCGGGACGTTCCGTTACACGCCTTCGGCGGAGGAGGGGGCGCAGACCTATACGGTGACGTTCACGGCCTCGGCGATCGACGGGGTGACGGGGATGGAGGTGCCGGTTCTGGTGGGCGTGCCGCCGTTGATGACGGCGCCGGTGACACAGCAAGTGGCCAAGTTTAACCTGCTGGAGTTCGAGGTGAGCGCCTCGGACCTGAACGACGACGAACTGGTATTAAGCGTGGCTTCGTTGCCGGAGAACGCGGAGTTCGAGGTGGATGGGCCGGTGGGGGTGTTCCGGTTCACGCCGTCGTCGTTCCAGGGCGATCAGGATTACGCGGTGGTGTTCCGGGTCGAGGACGGGCTCGACGGATACGATGAGCGTACGGTGGACATTCGCGTGCTCGACGACGACATGTACGAGCAGAACGATCTGATGGAGGAGGCGACCGACTTCAATCCATATCGTGGGATGACGCGTCCGGCGAAGCAGTCGGACGACGACTGGTATTACATTGACCTGCCGTTCGGCCGTCAACGGGTCAGCGTGGATGTGCAGTTCGACCGTGAGTTGGGCGATATGCAGACCGTGTTGTACAACGCGCAGGGTGTGGTGGTGGGATACGGCGTTACGATGGCATCGGGATTGGAGTTGCATGCGGATAGTCCCTATTTTGGGCGGCACTATCTGGTGATATTTGGAGAGAACGTTGGGAATGGATACGCGCTCCTGTGGGATCACGCGGATTCGTGGGACGGTTGCGTCGGGGCGGATGACGCCTATGCGCCGAATCACACGCGGGATACGGCGGTGGTGTTGACGTCGGGTGAATGGCTGACGGACGGGTTGGGCGTGGGGATCGCGGGTCCGGCGGACTGGTATGTGATCGATGTTCCGGGCGGTGAGGAATGGTTGAGCGTTACGAGTATCTACGGTCAGGTGGAGCATCCGTTGCGATTGGAGGTGTACGATCCGGACGGCGAGTTGATTGCTTCGGTGGATGGTGCGGATGGCCGGGTGGAGTGGAGCGGCGCGCTGGTATCGCGCGGGGCGCATGCGGTGAAGATCGAGTCGGTGAACGATCCGGTGTGCATTCCGTATGATCTGATTGTGCATACGGCGCCTCGTGAGAATCTTCCGGTGGAATATCTGTCGGGACGTTATGTGCGTTTGCCGGTATCGGTGTCGGATCAACCGGGCCGCTGGCTGGCGCCGGACCCGTCGGAAGGAGGGCGGTACAACGCCGCGGGAGCCGGTGGCCGGACGGGTCCGGACTTCTGGGGCAATGTGCCGGCGTTGGCCAACCAGGTGATCGGGTTGGGCGGCTCGGTGCGTACGAACGGGTTGGACTGGCATCAGGCGCCGATGATTACGCGTTTGAGCGCAGGGAGCTGGAACCGGTTGTCGATCGAAGGGGAGCCGTTCGAGGGGCTGTATTTTCAGCGGGTGGTGGAGTTCGAGGAGGGCGACCGGGTGGTGGTGGTGCGCGACCAGTTGCTGAACCTGACCGATGAGTCGCTGGAATCACTGCTTACGATGGACAGTGTGAACCCGACGCCGGACTACGCGCAGGCGGATCTGCGCACGGCGAACGACGTGCGGACGGTGTTTGATCGGCCGGATCTGGTGACGGCGTCGTCGTTGTTGAGCGGGCGGACGGTGGCGTTGGGCTCGTCGCATCCGGCGGCGGTGCCGGACGCGTCGTTCCTGAGCCGGGTGAATCCCTACACGGTGCTGGCTTCGCCGAACGATCCGGACGGTGCGGCGGCGAATCTGTCGGTGAAGCTGATTCTGAATCACGATCAACTCGGCGCGAATGAGTCGACCGAGGTTCTGTGGTATCTCGTGTTCGGGTCGGACGCGGATGATGCGGCGGATCAATTTGAGATTGCGGTGATGCGTAACGAGTGGGATGACGACGCGTTTGAGCCGAATGATGAGTTGGTTGGGGCGGTGGATGTGTCGGGTCAGTCCGGTGCGCGTTTGCGGGCGATCCAGGCCAACGATGACTGGTACGCGATCGAGTTGCCGATCGGGGTGCAGGACGTGAATGTGGAGGCTCGTTTTGCGCGGGCGCACGGCGACGTGCAGATCGACCTTTATTCGGCGGACGGGGACTGGCTGTGCGGGTCGGAATTGACCGACGAGGGCGCGACGCTTTCCTGTGTGGCGGCGGCGCACGGGATCGTTTATCTGCGCGTGTGGGGGGATGATTCGGGGAACGTGTACGATCTGGTCTGGACCGCCGGAAGCTCGTGGGGCGGGTGTGCGGGGTCGGTGGACGATGGGTTCGAGCCGAACAACAGCCGGGATGAAGCGGGCTTGCTGGCGCCGGGGGTGTGGGGCGCGCTGCAGTCGGGCGGCATGCTGGTGGCGGGAGATGATGACTGGTATGCGCTGGAGTTGACGCCGGATCAGGTGGCGTTGACCGTAACCAGTGCCCACCATGCGGCGCACGGCGACCTGGCCCTGGAACTGTACGATTGGACCGGGACGCTGTTGCACGCGGTGGACACGGCGTCGGACTACGAGGTGCTTGCGTTCACGGTGCCCCGGGAAGGGCGGTACTATCTGCGGGTTGTTCCGCCCGCGAGTGGTGCGACGTGCAATCCGTACGATCTGATCTGGAGCGGGGAACCGTCTGCGGATCCGGCGTCGGATGCGATTCATCTGTACGGACGGTATTTGTATCTGCCGATTCAGCGGACGGGCGAACCGGGGCGGATGGTCCTGTCGGATCAGAGTGCGGGGTTGCGTTACGATGCGTCGGGGGTGGACGGCTTCGGGGGCGTGGATATCTGGCGTTACCTGACGATTCCGTGCGCGCATTACATCGGCTGGGACGGTTCGCAGGTGGTGACGAACGGCAAGGGCTGGGCGTCGGGTCCGGTGGTGGAGAAGCTGAGTGCGGGCGACTTGAATCATGCCCGTATCAGCGGTACGCCGAAGGATGGTCTGTTGTTCGTCCGTGACGTGCGCTTCATGGATGGCGACCGCGTGATCCTGATTGAAGATGTGCTGGTCAACGAGGGGGTTGATCCGTTGGACCAGGTGCTGACGATGGATACTTTCCATCCGAATCCGGACTATGACGAGGGCATCCTCAACACCCGTAACTATGTGACCGCGCTATACCGGGATTTCGAACTGGCAGTGGCCGAGGCGACGCTTTCCGGAATCACACTGGCGGTGGGTTCGGAAAGTCCGTATGCGGTGGTGGACGCCTCCTTCCTGAGCCGGCAGAACCCCTATACGGTATTGAATGCGCCGAATCATCCGTCGGGTCAGGAGGCGAACTTCTCGCTCAAGATGTTGATGAACTATGGCGCCGTGCCGCCGGGTGCGGCCGTGACCGGTCGCTGGGAAATCGTCGTGGGGGTTTCGCGGGCCGAGGCGATAACGCTGTGGCGTGAGTTGGGGGCGGATCAGCCGGCGATGATGGACATGCAGGGTTCCAGCCTGCCGGACTGGTGGGAGATCGCGTATTTCGGCGGATCGGTCGACCCGGATGCCGATGAGGATGGAGACGGCATGAGCAATCTCCGGGAGTACCTCGCGGGCACGGACCCCCATGATCCGGAGAGCGTATTCCGCGTGGACTTCAGCGTTCCGGTTTTCGATCCGCTCATCCCGGGCGGTCCGGTTCTTCACTTTGAGATCCAGCCGGGCCGTCGCGGCACGCTGTTGTACGGGACCAACCTGTTCGGTCCGTTCTGGCCGTTCCCGGATGCGCCGAGCGGTCCCGGCCGCCATTCCGTGACCGATCATTGGGATCGGATCGAAGGCACCATGTACTATTTATTGCGATTAGATGAACCCCAACAATAAGGTGAAATAATGACGCCTATGCACATGGCTCGAATAATGAAGATGGTCATGGCCGCTTCGACCGTTCTCGGCGGTCTGGTGTGCCAGGGACTTGCCCTAACGCCGACCCACCACCTGGTAAACAACATGGGGGGGCATATGAGCGCGGCGTCCTATTCCACGTACTCGGCCGGTGCCCAAGGTCATCCGGTGGGCGTGATCGCCGACACGGAGGATATATGGAGCAAGACGATCTACAACTTCACCGGTTTCATTCAGCCGGACGACATCGATCTGCTGGAGGATACGGATGGTGACGGCATCGCGGATGTCGTGGATCCCGATATGGACGGCGACGGGCTCTCCAATATCGACGAGTTGTTCGGTTCGTGGTTCGGCGGCGTGGCGACCGATCCCAAGAGGGGGGACACGAGTGGGAATGGCACATCGGATTACGAGCATTGGATGACGGGCACCAATCCCACCGATCCGGAAAGCCAGCTTCGCATAACGGAGGTTATTTACAATTCGCCGACCGACGTGCGCATCCGGTTCAGGAGCGTCGGTGGACGGCAATATGAACTATCTCGATCCACGACGCTTGAGGGCCTGCTGGACGCGCCGTCCATCGACGGCATTGAAGGGGTGCCCGGCCAGGGCCCCTTCAATGAGGGTATAACCGAGTTCATCGATGTGCCGTTCGGTGAGGATTATTATTATCGTGTGCGATTGGTTCCGTAGTTCATGAAATCACAAAATGGGAGTAGCGATATGAAGGCATGGCTGATGATGCTGGGCATGATGACAGCGGGCACGGTGTTCGCACACATGGTGGCGGAAGGGGAGGAACATGAATTCCACGAAAGTGAAATCCCCATCAGCATGACGACGGACGCGGACGGACGACACTTCCTGCTGGCGGCGGACGCGCACGCTGTGGAGGCGACGCCGACATGGGATGGATCGGGCGAGCCGCCCCTGTCCACGGGTAAGGCGCTTGCCCTGGCCATTGACTGGCTGAAGGAGAACGAACCTGATTTCAGTGAGTTCCATGCGGAGCGTATCACCCTCCAGCGCGTCTGGCATGAGGGACTCGAAGATCGCTGGATCGCCGCTGTGACGGTTCGCGCTGTCGGATCGCTGGGACGCGTCAAGGTGTCGCACGATTTCGAGGTGGCTGTGCTGATGGACGAAACCGTAGTAGGACCGCAGGAGGTAAAACCATGACGGATGCGAACGCCAATGCAACCAACGGAGAGATGCTATGAAAAAAATGCTTACCATACTGTTTGCGGCGTGGATCGCCGCGGCCATGGCGCAAGCCGGACCGCCCGATCTGATGAATTACCAGGGGCGCCTGGTCGATACGAATGGTGACCCGGTCAACGGGACCGTATCCGTCGTCGTACGCATCTTCACGCAGGCGAGCGGCGGAACCGAAATCTGGGAGCAGAACGTCGGGAATGTCGATGTCGCCGGGGGCATGTACACCCTGCAGTTCGGCGACGCCGGTCTGATCGGCGCGTTCAACAATGCCGAGACCTGGTTGGAGCTGGAGGTCAACAGCGAAACGCTCAGCCCCCGTCACCGTTTGTCATCCGTGCCGTACGCGCTGCGCGCAGCCGTTGCCGACCAGCTTGGAACACCGCTGGCCGGCATACCAACCGGCGGCATCGCTATCTGGAGCGGAACGCTGCAGGACGTGCCCGAGGGGTGGGTGTTGTGCGACGGAGACAATGACACGCCTGACCTGCGCGAGCTGTTCATCATGGGCGCGGCGACCGGTCAGGACCCGGGTGATACGGGCGGCGCACACACCCTGACGCTGGCAGTGAATCAGATGCCGGCTCACACGCACACCGCAACAGCCGGAAGCGCGGGGTCGCACTCGCATTCCGCGTCCACCGGTTCGGGAGGGAGCCACTCCAATCACGGAGGGACAACTGGTAGCGGAGGAAGTCACAGCCACTCGATGCCCGCGGACAATTCCCTGGGTTCTCAAACCGGACGAATCGGCGGCGGCGTGGGCGGATCGCGAACATCGCAAAGCGAAGAGGGCTTTAACTCGCGGAATCACAGTCACTCCGTCAACAGCCTCAGTTCGGGCGGCGCTCATACGCATTCGGCGGTAACGGCAAATGCCGCCGGGAGTCATAACCACACGGTCACCGTGAATTCCACCGGTTCGGGCGAGTCCATTGAGAACCGCCCGGCGTTTTACGCGTTGGCGTTCATTATGAAGCTGTAAACAACGGAGTACACAATCATGAAAACTATGATAATTACCTGTATCTGCGCGGCGGCCCTGCTGGTCGGCGCGACGGTTCGCGCCGAGGCGCCGCCATCGTCCATCTATTACCAGGGGCGTCTGCTCGATGCCGGCGGCGATCCGGTGGACGCGACCATTGACGTCGAAGTGCGCCTATTCACCGAGGAAAGCGGCGGCACGGCGGTGTGGAGCCAGGCGCTTTCCGATATCTCCGTGGTCAACGGCCTCTACAGCTTCTTCTTCGGTGACGGAGGCCTGGCTGAAGCATTGGCCAACGACTCCGTCTGGCTCGAGTCAGAGGTTGACGGAGAAACCCTCGCACCGCGGCAGCGGTTGATATCCGTTCCTTACGCCCTGCGCGCCGCAACGGCCGGCCAATTGGATCCTCCGATGTCGGGCGTGCCGACCGGCGTGATCATCATGTGGAGCGGCGGTCTGGGCGAAATACCGGACGGATGGGCCTTGTGCGACGGTCTGAACGGAACGCCGGACCTGCGTGAACGGTTTGTGATGGGCGCGGGGGTCGAGGACGATGTCGGCGACATCGTCGGCGCCAACTCCCTCGTGCTTACCGCCGGTCAACTGCCATCCCACGCGCATACCGGATCGCTGGAACTGGCGGGCGCACATGCGCACACATCACCCAACGCCCCCTCCGGCGGATCACACACCCATTCCGGCGGGGCGATCAACAATTCCGGGAGCCACACCCACTCCATCCGGTATGGAAATTACAGCGAAACCGGCCGAGGTCGTCCGGGTGGCAAATACGGTAACTACACTCAGTTCAACGTGACGTCCGTGTCCGGAGGGAATCACACGCATACGTACAGCGTGTCGAGCGCGGGGAACCACACGCATACCCTCACTGTGAGTACGACCAACACCCATGCCCACACCGTAACCCTGGAACAAACCGGCGGGAGCGAGGCGATCGACAATCGGCCCGCCTATTTCGCACTGGCCTTCATCATGAAGCTGTAAAAAACGGAGAAGATTACATGAAAACAATGATACAAAATACCCTGTGCGCGTTGGCACTGATCGTCGGGGTCGCCGTACAAGCCGCCAGCCCGGCCCTGATCAACTACCAGGGACGTCTGCTCGATACGGCTGACGAACCGGTGAACGCGAATGTGTCCGTCGTCGTACGGGTGTTCACCCAGCCGTCCGGCGGCAGCGCGGTGTGGGAGGAAAACGTCGGCTCCGTTCTCGTGATCAACGGTCTCTACAACTTCCAGTTCGGCGACGCGGGTCTATCCGATGCGCTGGACAACGACCAGGCCTGGCTGGAGTTGACGATGGGCGGCAATACGTTCTCGCCCCGCCAGCGGCTGGTGTCGGTCCCTTACGCCCTGCATGCCGAGATAGCGGGCGAGGTCGAGGACGCTCCGTCCGGCGTACCGAGCGGCTTGATTGTGATGTGGTACGGCGCATTGAGTGCGATTCCGGACGGGTGGCTGCTGTGTGACGGATCGAATGACACACCCGACCTGAGGAACCGGTTCGTGTATGGGGCGTCCGACAGCGTTTCGCCGGGCACAACGGGAGGCGCCAATTCGTACGTGCTGGCCACGGCCCAATTGCCTGCCCACACGCATGCCGGGGCATCCAGTACGGAGGGATCCCATACGCATACCGTGACTACGGCGAGCGCCGGCGCGCACACGCACACCGCGTCGGTCAATAGCCCGAGCCATCGGCACAACCATTATCAGCGCAGTTACAGTGGCACGTATCCCCAGGACTCCGTTGCCACGTCGCCGAATACCGGAACGGCCACCATCAACAGCGGTTCATCCGGGAACCACAACCACACGCGCCCGAACGTCAGCGGCGGATCGCACGGGCACACCATCAGCATTACATCAAACGGAGCGCATGAGCACGATCTGACCATTGACACCACGGGTGACAATGAGGCCATCGACAATCGGCCGGAGACCATGGTGCTCGCGTTCATCATGAAGGAGTAGGGCGTCTCGACGTGGGATACCGGCGTGGGTCCGCAAGGCAAGCGCTCGCAATGCATCGAGGACCCATGGGGGGCGACTGACTGCGCCTGAATGGTGGATATTGTTGTGCCGAACAATTCAGGAAACCGAATAGGGATGACCAATGGGCGCGAGAGGAAGGCCGTTCAACGCGGCGCCCTGTCGGCTTGTGTACTCCTGCTGATGGCGGCCGCCCTGATCGCAACGTACCCCGCGCGCGCGGACTACAGCCTGCACGTTCCCGGTGTATACACGCATGATCAATTCGGCTTCGTAGTGTCCTATCCCGCCGAGTGGTCGGTGGTGACCGGGCCGTCAGCCGATGGCGTGGGCGTCGTGTCCTTCGAGAGCGCGGCGGGGGATCGCATCGTATGCTCCTTCGAGACGTGGACTGGAAAAGGCGGCCTCATGGAGCGTCTGGCAGACGGCGGCGCCCTTCTTGACGGCATCCTGTCGTCGTGGTTGCCTGATGAGCCAAACGCGTTTGCGGCTGGCGATGCGCCGGCTGTTCGCGTCGCGTGGCCGGCTGAATTCGGGAACACCCGGCTGACCACGTTCTTTGTTAAGTACGATTTGGTCTTCCGGATCGATTATGCGCGGGTGTCGGCCGCGGATCACCTGGAGGCGTATGATCACTTGCTGGATTCGTTCTTCTACGAGCCTTTCCCGCCCCCCGAGCAGGAGTGGATTGCCAATGCCACGCGCGAATTCGCGATATACATGCCAACGCGGGGCTGGACCGTGCGTCATGAAACCTGGGCCACGGATTATGAATTCGAAATAGAGGAGAAACTGGATTTCGTTCATGTCGATGGCGCCATGATATGGATCGATGTATGGAGCAATCCTGGAGGACTGGACCTGGATCAGTGGATGGCCACGAATGCATCCATCCTTTCCTTTGGGCCGGAGGATGTGTCGGCGATGTCGCTGTCGGACGGGCTGATCACGGCGTACCGACATGAAGAAGCGGGTCCGGAAGTCCAAGCGTTCAATAGTGTTCAAACACTCTTTGCCTTCGGCTCGAAAGTATACCGGGCCAGCTACCTCAAGCGGGACGGTGGCGCCGCGCTGGCGCTATTTGATGAATTGGTTCAGAGCGTATCATTTCAGCCGTCGCCGCGTTGGAATGATTCTTCCGTACTCGCCGTTTACGAGCGCCGGACCGCATCCAGCGTCGGAGAGATCGTTCCGCTCGTGTACTCCTGCGGCGGCCAGAATGATACCTGCCCGTGCGGCGCATACAATCCGTTTCCGTGTTGTAAACATACCGACTGCTATGCGGATGGTTCCGATGGAAATTGCACATGGCACGCGTGGCATCGCGGATGCTGCGATTGGAACAAGAATATCCCGCCGCGCGGAAATGCCAACACCTGGGCCGGTGTATTCAGCAGCCATGCGGACTACACACTGTCATCCACGCCGCAAGTCGGCGATATCGCCTGCAAGAACTCGGGAACGTTCGGCCATGTGGCCTATGTCACATCGGTGGGCTCGACTACGGTTACTGTAACCGAGCAGAACTGCTGTGGCGCCGTATGGGGTGTGCCCAGCGGAACGCGCACACACACGTACAGTAAGAGCTACTTCGACGGGGGATATGCCCGGCCTAAATCCGCCACCGGCAGCCTGAAGGTGACGATTGAGCCCTCGGGTGCGCGTAGCGCGGGTGCGCAGTGGCGCCGTACGGGCACGAGCACGTGGCGGAACAGCGGGTATACGGAGACGGGTTTGTCGACGGGGTCGAAGACGGTGGAGTTCAAGACGATCTCGAACTGGGACAAGCCGGCCAACGCGAGCATCACGATCAACGCGGGCCAGACGGCTTCGATGACGAAGACGTACGTGCGTCACAAGGGTTCATTGACGGTGACGATCAACCCGGCGGATGCGCGCACGGCGGGCGCTCAGTGGCGTCGGACGGGCACGAGCACCTGGCGCAATAGCGGGGCGACGGAGTCGAGCATCGACACGGGCACGTACACGGTGGAGTTCAACACGTTGGCCAGTCCGTGGATCAAGCCTTCGAACATCAGCGTATCGATCACGAAGAACAATACGACGTCGGCCACGGCGCGTTATAACCGACCGCCGGTTCTGGCGTCGCCGGGCAGTCATTTTGTGCATGTCGGCGCGTTGTTGACGTTCCCGGTGACGGCGACGGACGCGGATGGCGACGCGATCACATTGAGTATGGCGAGCGCGCCGTCGGGTGCGACGCTGGTCTCGACGGGCGGTGTGGGTACATTGCGGTATACGCCGACGTTGGCGCAGTCCGGCGGGACCTTCACGCCGAGCTTCACGGCGACGGACGCGCTGAACGCGAAGGATACGAAGAGCGGGACGATCCAGGTGGGTTCGCCGCCGACGATCGATCCGATTGCGCCCCAGCGCGCGCGTGTGGGGCAGTTGTACGAGTTGGACGTGCAGGCCGACGATCCGAACGGCGACGTGATTACGTTGACGATGGGCAACGCCCCCTCCGGGGCGGTGTTCGATCCGGGCGATGGCCGTCATGGCGTGTTCACGTTCACGCCGGAGTCGTCGCAGGGCGGCGAGGTGCATGACATCGTATTCACGGCCAGTGATGCGGACGGTCAGCACAGTGTGACGGTCACGCTGATCATCGGCGCGCCGCCGGTGTTACAGCCGGTTGACGACGTGGCGCTGACCGCGGGTCAGATCGCGAGCTTTACGGTAACCGCGGCGGATCCGAACAACGATGCGAAGACGTTTACGATGACGGGCGCGCCGGAGACGGCGACGCTGACGGGCTCGGGCGATAGCCGTACGTTTTCATACACGGCGCTGGAGTCGGAGAAGGGGATCGCGTTCGACATCACGTTCCAGGTGTCGGAGATCGACGGCGAGGACAGCGCGACGATGCGTCTTCGTGTGCAGGGTCCGCCGGAGTTCGTTGAGATCCCGCCGCAACGGGTGGTCATTACGAATGAGCTGGAACTGGCGGTGGAAGCGGTGGATCCGGACGGGGACGCGATGACGTTTTCGATGACCGACGCGCCGCCGTCGGCCGTGTTCGAGACGCACGCGTCGGGCGGGACGTTCCGTTACACGCCTTCGGCGGAGGAGGGGGCGCAGACCTATACGGTGACGTTCACGGCCTCGGCGATCGACGGGGTGACGGGGATGGAGGTGCCGGTTCTGGTGGGCGTGCCGCCGTTGATGACGGCGCCGGTGACACAGCAAGTGGCCAAGTTTAACCTGCTGGAGTTCGAGGTGAGCGCCTCGGACCTGAACGACGACGAACTGGTATTAAGCGTGGCTTCGTTGCCGGAGAACGCGGAGTTCGAGGTGGATGGGCCGGTGGGGGTGTTCCGGTTCACGCCGTCGTCGTTCCAGGGCGATCAGGATTACGCGGTGGTGTTCCGGGTCGAGGACGGGCTCGACGGATACGATGAGCGTACGGTGGACATTCGCGTGCTCGACGACGACATGTACGAGCAGAACGATCTGATGGAGGAGGCGACCGACTTCAATCCATATCGTGGGATGACGCGTCCGGCGAAGCAGTCGGACGACGACTGGTATTACATTGACCTGCCGTTCGGCCGTCAACGGGTCAGCGTGGATGTGCAGTTCGACCGTGAGTTGGGCGATATGCAGACCGTGTTGTACAACGCGCAGGGTGTGGTGGTGGGATACGGCGTTACGATGGCATCGGGATTGGAGTTGCATGCGGATAGTCCCTATTTTGGGCGGCACTATCTGGTGATATTTGGAGAGAACGTTGGGAATGGATACGCGCTCCTGTGGGATCACGCGGATTCGTGGGACGGTTGCGTCGGGGCGGATGACGCCTATGCGCCGAATCACACGCGGGATACGGCGGTGGTGTTGACGTCGGGTGAATGGCTGACGGACGGGTTGGGCGTGGGGATCGCGGGTCCGGCGGACTGGTATGTGATCGATGTTCCGGGCGGTGAGGAATGGTTGAGCGTTACGAGTATCTACGGTCAGGTGGAGCATCCGTTGCGATTGGAGGTGTACGATCCGGACGGCGAGTTGATTGCTTCGGTGGATGGTGCGGATGGCCGGGTGGAGTGGAGCGGCGCGCTGGTATCGCGCGGGGCGCATGCGGTGAAGATCGAGTCGGTGAACGATCCGGTGTGCATTCCGTATGATCTGATTGTGCATACGGCGCCTCGTGAGAATCTTCCGGTGGAATATCTGTCGGGACGTTATGTGCGTTTGCCGGTATCGGTGTCGGATCAACCGGGCCGCTGGCTGGCGCCGGACCCGTCGGAAGGAGGGCGGTACAACGCCGCGGGAGCCGGTGGCCGGACGGGTCCGGACTTCTGGGGCAATGTGCCGGCGTTGGCCAACCAGGTGATCGGGTTGGGCGGCTCGGTGCGTACGAACGGGTTGGACTGGCATCAGGCGCCGATGATTACGCGTTTGAGCGCAGGGAGCTGGAACCGGTTGTCGATCGAAGGGGAGCCGTTCGAGGGGCTGTATTTTCAGCGGGTGGTGGAGTTCGAGGAGGGCGACCGGGTGGTGGTGGTGCGCGACCAGTTGCTGAACCTGACCGATGAGTCGCTGGAATCACTGCTTACGATGGACAGTGTGAACCCGACGCCGGACTACGCGCAGGCGGATCTGCGCACGGCGAACGACGTGCGGACGGTGTTTGATCGGCCGGATCTGGTGACGGCGTCGTCGTTGTTGAGCGGGCGGACGGTGGCGTTGGGCTCGTCGCATCCGGCGGCGGTGCCGGACGCGTCGTTCCTGAGCCGGGTGAATCCCTACACGGTGCTGGCTTCGCCGAACGATCCGGACGGTGCGGCGGCGAATCTGTCGGTGAAGCTGATTCTGAATCACGATCAACTCGGCGCGAATGAGTCGACCGAGGTTCTGTGGTATCTCGTGTTCGGGTCGGACGCGGATGATGCGGCGGATCAATTTGAGATTGCGGTGATGCGTAACGAGTGGGATGACGACGCGTTTGAGCCGAATGATGAGTTGGTTGGGGCGGTGGATGTGTCGGGTCAGTCCGGTGCGCGTTTGCGGGCGATCCAGGCCAACGATGACTGGTACGCGATCGAGTTGCCGATCGGGGTGCAGGACGTGAATGTGGAGGCTCGTTTTGCGCGGGCGCACGGCGACGTGCAGATCGACCTTTATTCGGCGGACGGGGACTGGCTGTGCGGGTCGGAATTGACCGACGAGGGCGCGACGCTTTCCTGTGTGGCGGCGGCGCACGGGATCGTTTATCTGCGCGTGTGGGGGGATGATTCGGGGAACGTGTACGATCTGGTCTGGACCGCCGGAAGCTCGTGGGGCGGGTGTGCGGGGTCGGTGGACGATGGGTTCGAGCCGAACAACAGCCGGGATGAAGCGGGCTTGCTGGCGCCGGGGGTGTGGGGCGCGCTGCAGTCGGGCGGCATGCTGGTGGCGGGAGATGATGACTGGTATGCGCTGGAGTTGACGCCGGATCAGGTGGCGTTGACCGTAACCAGTGCCCACCATGCGGCGCACGGCGACCTGGCCCTGGAACTGTACGATTGGACCGGGACGCTGTTGCACGCGGTGGACACGGCGTCGGACTACGAGGTGCTTGCGTTCACGGTGCCCCGGGAAGGGCGGTACTATCTGCGGGTTGTTCCGCCCGCGAGTGGTGCGACGTGCAATCCGTACGATCTGATCTGGAGCGGGGAACCGTCTGCGGATCCGGCGTCGGATGCGATTCATCTGTACGGACGGTATTTGTATCTGCCGATTCAGCGGACGGGCGAACCGGGGCGGATGGTCCTGTCGGATCAGAGTGCGGGGTTGCGTTACGATGCGTCGGGGGTGGACGGCTTCGGGGGCGTGGATATCTGGCGTTACCTGACGATTCCGTGCGCGCATTACATCGGCTGGGACGGTTCGCAGGTGGTGACGAACGGCAAGGGCTGGGCGTCGGGTCCGGTGGTGGAGAAGCTGAGTGCGGGCGACTTGAATCATGCCCGTATCAGCGGTACGCCGAAGGATGGTCTGTTGTTCGTCCGTGACGTGCGCTTCATGGATGGCGACCGCGTGATCCTGATTGAAGATGTGCTGGTCAACGAGGGGGTTGATCCGTTGGACCAGGTGCTGACGATGGATACTTTCCATCCGAATCCGGACTATGACGAGGGCATCCTCAACACCCGTAACTATGTGACCGCGCTATACCGGGATTTCGAACTGGCAGTGGCCGAGGCGACGCTTTCCGGAATCACACTGGCGGTGGGTTCGGAAAGTCCGTATGCGGTGGTGGACGCCTCCTTCCTGAGCCGGCAGAACCCCTATACGGTATTGAATGCGCCGAATCATCCGTCGGGTCAGGAGGCGAACTTCTCGCTCAAGATGTTGATGAACTATGGCGCCGTGCCGCCGGGTGCGGCCGTGACCGGTCGCTGGGAAATCGTCGTGGGGGTTTCGCGGGCCGAGGCGATAACGCTGTGGCGTGAGTTGGGGGCGGATCAGCCGGCGATGATGGACATGCAGGGTTCCAGCCTGCCGGACTGGTGGGAGATCGCGTATTTCGGCGGATCGGTCGACCCGGATGCCGATGAGGATGGAGACGGCATGAGCAATCTCCGGGAGTACCTCGCGGGCACGGACCCCCATGATCCGGAGAGCGTATTCCGCGTGGACTTCAGCGTTCCGGTTTTCGATCCGCTCATCCCGGGCGGTCCGGTTCTTCACTTTGAGATCCAGCCGGGCCGTCGCGGCACGCTGTTGTACGGGACCAACCTGTTCGGTCCGTTCTGGCCGTTCCCGGATGCGCCGAGCGGTCCCGGCCGCCATTCCGTGACCGATCATTGGGATCGGATCGAAGGCACCATGTACTACTTACTGAGACTCGATGACCCCTAGTCGTGAGCCGAAAAGGCTGGTACTGGTTTCCAATCTGTGCTTCTATGGATTGAGTATCTACGGAAAGATTTAGAGTCCCCATGAGTCCCGAATATGTTGCCCTGCGCGGCCGAGGGCTGTTGGTCATTGCCGTCACGTTGCTCCTGCCCTGGTTGATCCTTCTGTATATCCTCCAACCCTGGGAGGGCCCGACCGTCAAGACCGTCAGGCGTCCGTTGGTGGTCGATGCACCCAAGCGATCGGCGGGTTCGTGGGGTGATATCGAATACACCCGCATCACCATCGCGCCGCCGGATGAGTTCCTGCGCGAGATGCTTCCGGCGGGCGGCGCGAAGGAAACCACCTGGTTCATCACTGACATGACCGAGGAGACGTTCACGGAGTTCGTCGATGGGTTGGACCTTACCGATTCGCAGCGCACCTGGTTGAAGGACTCATTGCAGACGGCGCCCCTTGTCAACGGATACAAGCTTCACCCGGACAGTGAATTTATCCGCACGCTTTCACCGTCCGCGCGGGCCGCGATTTATCATCGCCTCGGCGAAACCGAACTGAACATGGCCCAGGAGCGGGCCTATCGGTTTTGCGGCGAGCCCGACGAATGGTTTGCCGATGCGACCCTGCCGGAGCCCATCATCGAACGGATGCAATCGATGGTCTATGAAAACGGCCGGTTCCGCTTCTTTGCCGATATCGACCTTTTGCTCCCGTTGCTCGAGACGCAGGCGCAGCGATTGGATCTGGTGAAACTGCTGGCGCGCGAATCGACGCTATTGATGCGATTGCATATCAACGCGGATACGGATATCGATCAGCTTGTCGAGTACTGGGGCAAGGGCGGTCGCAGCAAGGATGTACGTCCGTTGCTGGAATCGTTGTCCAGACTGCCGGGCGAGCAGTACATTGACGTCGTGCATCTGCTTCCGCCCTTTGCGCGGCGACGCTTGTACACCTATCCTCACGTGATCGCCGATGGAAAGGCGCACATGCGCGATTGTCATTGGACATCGCTGAATTTCTTCAATGAAGTGCCCGACGAGCGTTTGACCGATCCGGATTTCCAGTTTAAGCGTTTGACGAATGACTACTATCCCGTTTACGGGGACCACGAGCTGGGGGATCTGGTATTCTTCATGGCGGGCAGCAACCAGCTGTATCATACCGCCGTGTATATTGCCGATGATGTCTTGTTCACGAAGAATGGCGCGCTTCCCTCACGGCCCTGGATGCTCGTGCGCCTGGAGGACATGCAGGACTATTATCCCAAACACGATCCCATCGAGGTCCATTATTTCCGCCGTAGAGGACGTTGAGGCCGCATCCGGGAGCGGCTTCGTCCTTTTCTTATCGTCGCCGGTGCTTTAATCTGCGGTCATGTTGCATCTCAAGGTCCAGGCGTATATCCGGCAATGCGATCTGATCCAGCCCGGCGACGAGGTGGTGGTGGGGGTGTCGGGCGGAGCGGACTCGATAGCGCTGTCGCATATTCTGAGCCGGCTCTCCAAGCGCATGAAATTCGGGATCGTGATCGCCCACCTGAATCACCAGATTCGGGGAAAGGCGGCGGACGAGGACGAGGCGTTCGTCAAGGCCTGGGCGGAAACGTTGGGCGTGGAATTCCTTTGCGAACGGCGCGATGTCCCCAAATGGGCGAACGAGCAATCGATCTCCACCGAAATGGCGGCGCGTGCGGCGCGGCATGAGTTCTTTCGCACCTGCGGGGGCGAGGCGGTCGCCGTGGCGCATACGGCCGACGACCAGGCGGAGACGGTCCTGATGCGTTTTCTTCGCGGAAGCGGCGCGCGGGGACTGGGCGGCATGTTGCCGGTGGCCACGTTGCGGGGCCTGAAGATCATCCGGCCCCTGCTGGGCTCATCGCGCGCCGGGGTGGAGGAATACCTGCGCCGGGAGAATATCCCCTGGCGCGAAGACGCGTCCAATCGCGATCCAAAGCATGTGCGCAACAGGGTCCGACACACCCTGCTGCCGTTGCTGGAAAAGGAGTTCAATCCCGCCATCCGCGAGACGCTGCGCCGGACGGCCGCCGTGCTGGGGGATGAGGATCGGATCCTGGCGGAATGGGCCGTTCAATCGGCGGACATTGATAAATCTTATCAATTGCGACTGAACCATTGGCGGGCCGTACCCATGGCGCTTCAGCGCCGGATCCTGATGGGGTGGCTTGAGGGGCGGGGGTATCCGCCGGAACACATCGATTTCGATCTCGTCCAGCGGGCATTGCGGCTCATGGACGACCTGTGCGGGACCGAGCGCCTGACGTTGGAAAACGGCTGGGTCCTCGTGCGACGATATCGCCATCTGCAGTTGATCCGTGAAACCGAGGACGCCGCATCATTCGCCCAGATCCTGCTCGTACCCGGCACGACGGAGATGCCGCGCGAGGGATGGCGTATCTCGACGAAGTGGTCAAAGGGCATTCTCAAGACGCGCCCCACGACCCCCGGTCGCATCCCCGCAACGGCATCGATCAGCGCGGCCAAAGTGGGGCGGGCGGCTATCGTGGTGCGATCCTGGCGGGATGGGGACCGGATGAAACCATACGGTCTTCGTGGCTCAAAAAAACTGCAGGATATCTTCGTGGACGCCAAGATCCCTCGCGACACGCGACACACCATCCCCGTCTTCGAATGCCGCAAGGAGATCATCTGGATTCCCGGGTATCGGATAGCCCGCGATTGGGCGCTGAAGAGCGAGTCGGAACCGGCTCTCCACCTGCGTATCCGCAGGGCGTGAACGGGTTTGCATTTCGGTGGTTTACGGGTAAACTGCTTGACATAATGCATTGCATTGGCGGTTTCCCGGTGGTAACGTGCGACGGATTACGAAAAAACCTCGATGCCGCAGCGGCGATTCTTCTGTTTAACCGCTTCCAAGCCAGATAGTTGTGAGCAAGATGGATAGGAAGATAAAGAGTGATAACGGGGAGCCGTCCCCGGGGCCCCAGCGCTTTCCCATGCGAGGCATGGTGATGTGGATGTTGCTGCTGGCGATGACCATCACCATGTACCAGGTCTTTTCGCAGAATCCCGATAAGCCGACCCGCATGCCGTACAACCCGAATTTCATCCAGAAAGTCGAGCGGAAGGAGATTCGCAAGGCCGAAATCGTGATGGAGGTTTCGGGCCAGCAGTATATTCAGGGCGAGCTGACCGATCTGGATCCCAAGACGGGGCGCCACCAGCGTTTCCGCGTGGAGGTACCGGTTACGGACCGTCTGCTCGAGAGACTGGATGAGCACGGCGTCCAGTATGAGTTCAAATCCCAGAATCCGTATCTGTGGCAGTTGGTTTCGGGCGCGCTGCCGTTTCTGCTGGTGCTGGGCTTGTTGTATTTCTTTTTTGTCCGCCAGATGCGCATCGCGGGCAAGGGCGCCATGAGTTTCGGAAAGAGCCGCGCGCGATTGTTGACGCGGGACAAGAACAAGATCACGTTCGGCGAGGTGGCCGGCATCGAAGAGGCGAAAGAGGAGGTCGAGGAGATCATCGATTTCCTTAAAGACCCCAAGAAATTCCAGAAGCTGGGCGGCCGGATTCCGAAAGGGGTTCTGCTGGTGGGGCCCCCGGGTACGGGCAAGACGCTGCTGGCCAAGGCCATCGCGGGCGAGGCCGAAGTGCCGTTCTTCAGCATCAGCGGATCCGATTTCGTCGAGATGTTTGTCGGCGTGGGCGCGTCGCGCGTGCGGGACATGTTCGAGCAGGGCAAGAAGAATGCGCCGTGCATCATTTTCATCGATGAAATCGATGCCGTGGGCCGGAGCCGTTTCAGCGGGATCGGCGGCGGCCACGATGAGCGCGAGCAGACGCTGAACGCCCTGCTGGTCGAAATGGACGGATTCGATACGCAGGAGGGCGTGATCATCATCGCGGCGACGAACCGGCCGGACGTGTTGGACCCGGCCTTGCTGCGCCCGGGCCGTTTCGACCGGCAGATCATCATCGACCTGCCCACACTGGAAGGCCGCGAAGCGATTCTCAAGATTCATTCCAAGCGCATCAAGCTCGAGCCGGCCGTCGAGTTGCGTCGCGTGGCGCGCGGGACGCCGGGCTTCTCCGGAGCCGATCTCGCGAATCTTATCAACGAGGCCGCCTTGCTGGCGGCGCGGCGCAACGCGGATGCCGTTTCGATGCCCGATCTGGAAGAGGCGCGCGACAAGGTGCGCTGGGGCCGCGAGCGGCGCAGTCGGCTGATGGATGATCATGAGAAGCGGCTGACGGCGTATCACGAGGGCGGGCACGCGCTGGTCATGCTGTTGACCGAGGGCAGTGAACCCCTGCACAAGGTGACGATCATCCCGCGCGGTCAGTCACTGGGATCAACCATGCAGCTGCCGGAAAAGGACCGTTACACGGAAAGTCGGCATAAATTGCTGGGCATGCTCGCCGGCATCATGGGCGGGCGGGCGGCCGAGGAACTGGTATTCGGCGACATCACGACGGGCGCCTACAGCGATTTGAAGCAGGCGACCAAGATCGCGCGGGCCATGGTCTGTGAGTGGGGCATGAGCCCGATTCTCGGTCCGCAAAGCTTCGGCAACCGCGAGGAGATGCTCTTCATGGGCCGCGAGGTATCGCGGAACAATGAGTACAGCGAGGAAACCGCGCGGAAGATCGATGAAGAAGTCAACCGCCTCCTCCGCGAGGCGTATGACCGGGCATCGGATATTCTCAAGAGCCATCGGAAGGAATTGGATTTGATGGTCGATCAATTGCTCGAACGCGAAACACTCGACGGCCGGGAGGTCGAGGAGCTGGTCAAGCATGGCCGGCTGCTGTCCGAAGTGGAACGAGCCGAAGCGGAGGGCGGAGCCGAGGACCGGCCTCAGGCTCCGGCCGAGTCGCCCTCAAAAGTCCGTCCGTCGCCGGTGTCCGCGCCGACCATCACCGCACCCAAGACCGGACCTTCGGTCGCCTGACGTACGGTCATGGAACGGCCCGGTCAGGCTCAACTGCAATGGCGATGCCGGGACCGGTTATTCTCGCTTGGCAAGCGCACCCTCATCATGGGCGTGCTCAACGTGACGCCCGATTCCTTTTCGGACGGTGGCGCCTATATCGATCCCGACAGGGCCATTCGTCGCGCCTTCGAGATGCTGGATGAAGGGGCGGATATCATTGATGTCGGGGGTGAATCCTCCCGCCCGGGGTCCGAACGGGTGTCGTTGGCGGAGGAACTCCGGCGTGTTATCCCGGTGGTCAGCGCGCTTGCGCAGGCGGGCAGAGGAGCCATTTCTGTGGATACCATGAAGGCGGACGTGGCGCGCCGGTCCCTCGATGCCGGGGCTCATATCATCAACGATATCACCGGTCTGACCCATGATCCGGCCATGGTCGAGGTGGTTCGGGCGGCTGGGGCCGGTGTCGTCATCATGCACATGCAGGGCGAACCGCGGACGATGCAACTCCGTCCGGCGTATGCAGATGTGACCCGGGAGGTGGTCGCCTACCTGCGCGATCGTCTGGCGGTAGCGGTGCGCCACGGCGTGGACGCGACCTCTGTCGCGCTGGATCCCGGCATCGGATTCGGGAAGACGGTCGAGCACAACCTCCAGTTGCTTCGCGATCTGCCCCTCCTGCTCGAGCTGGGACGACCGATCCTGGTCGGAATATCCCGCAAAAGCTTTCTCGGCGCCATAACCGGTCGCGAGAATCCATCGGACCGGTTGGCGTCGGGTGTCGCGGCGATGGCCGTCGCGCGTATGAACGGGGCGCATATCGTGCGTGTCCATGACGTAAAGGAAGCTTGCGACGGCGCGCGCGTTGTGGATAGAATAACACGAGTGGAAGCCTGACATGCCGATGACCGATCTAACGCATCTGCCGGACGTAGCCGGGATCCTTGAGATCGCGGTGCTCGCGGTCGCTTTCTACTACATCATCAACTTCTTCCGGGGCACGCGCGGCGCCGCCGTGCTGTCCGGTCTGGTGGTCCTCCTGATCCTGATGATCGTGGTCACGCATTTTTTCAGCCTGAACACCTTGAGCTGGATTCTCCAGCGCTTCTCGGTGTACCTGGCGGTGGCGCTGGTCGTGATCTTCCAGCCTGAAATCCGGC
The DNA here is from genome assembly GCA_964425945.1 of uncultured Verrucomicrobiota bacterium. Taxonomy (GTDB): domain Bacteria; phylum Verrucomicrobiota; class Kiritimatiellia; order SLAD01; family SLAD01; genus CAYRPR01. The sequence goes on from CAYRPR010000001.1 coordinate 50,696, forward strand.
GCGCCCTGGCGGAGCTGGGCAAGCAGCCGGTGTTCAATGCCAACGTCGCGGAGCGGGGCGTCGTCGAGGACGTGGTCAAGGCGGTCATGACGTTGTCGGAGCGGAAAATCGGCGCGTTAATCGCGATCGAGCGCGAAATCGGAACGCGTCACATTCAGGAATCGGGTACGCGGATTGACAGCCAGGTCTCGCCGGAACTCCTGGTCACCCTGTTTTTCCCGCACACGCCCCTGCACGATGGCGGTGTGATCATCCGCGAGGATCGGGTGCTGGCGGCGGGCTGTTTCTTTCCGCTGTCCCAACGGGAGGAGTTGAGCAAATCCCTCGGCACACGGCATCGAGCCGCGATCGGGTTCACCGAGGAAACCGATGCCGTTGCGGTGGTGGTGTCGGAGGAAACGGGCAACATATCGGTCGCGTACAAGGGGCGCCTGAGTCGCGGATTGGACGATGAGCGTCTCCGTCGGATCCTGGCCACCATTTTGCTCCGCCCGCAGAAGCCGCAGAGTTCCCTGACGCGCGTACAGCAGAAACTCGATCTGACACCCGAGGCCGTGGCGAAGACCGAGGCGATGACCAAGACCGAGGTTATGACGGACGCATCATGAAAGATCGTTTCATCCGAATTCAGCGAGCGGTTGCAAACAACAAGTATACCAAGCTGATTGCGCTCGTGCTGGCTGTGATCACCTGGTATGCCGTACAGCCGGCCATCAGCTTTGAAACCGTCGTCAGCGATGTCCCGGTGCGCATCCAGGTGGATCCGGGGTGGGCGGTGCTGGAACAATCGGTCGCGGCGGTGGACGTACATTTCCGGGGCTCGCGTGAGGCCATTCGCTTCCTGTCCATCGAACAGCCGGAAGTGAGCTTGGATGTCCGGGGCCTGCAATATGGGGACTCGTTGACGATGCCGATCCCATTGAAGAATGTGCGGGCGCCGGGCGGCGCCCGGCCGGTGTATCTTCGGCCGGGTGAGGTGGTGCTGACGATCGATCAGGAGAGCGAGAAGGTCGTACCGGTCAAGGCGAACGTGCAAGGCAGCCCGCCCGACGGAATCGAGGTGGAACGGACGGTAACCACGCCGGCGGTGGTATCGATCAGCGGTCCGCGTCAACGGCTGGAAACCGTCGATTCCGTTCGTACAATGCCGATCGATCTGGAAGGGCGTCTGCAATCGTTCAAGGCGCGTGTGGCCGTCGTGTCGCCGAGCAAGACCTGGGTGGCGCGCATGGAGCCGGAACGCGTGGACGTGGAAGTGGTGCTGGTGGAGCGGTCCGCCAGCGCGGAATGGAAGGATATCGCCGTGCGCGCCATGGTGTCGCCGGGCAAGCATCCGCATGCGGAGATCACGCCGACCCGCGTTAATGTCGTGCTGAAGGGGCGCGCGGAACTGCTTGACGCCCTGGAGACGGATGCGATTCAGGCGTTTGTCGATTGTTCCCGGATCGATGCGGATACCCGGTATGATCTGCCGGTCACATTGCATCTTCCCCCGCGGATAACCGCGGAGGCCATTGAACCGCCGGTTGTCTCCGTGATCATGCGGGATTGACGGGCTGAAAAGGGCTTCAGTTAATGCAGGAACGCTTCTATACGATGGTCATGGTGCTCGCTTTGCTGGGTGTGTGGGCGCCGACCGCCGTCGCGGAGAACCAGCCGGCGGATAGCGGCGCCGGTAGCACGCCGGCGGCAAGCCCGGGCGCGCCGCCGACCAGTGACCAGATCCAACGCATGCTGGGCGAAGCCTATGAACACATGCGCGCGAAGGATCACGTCAAGGCCATACGTGGATTCCGTGATGTGCTCGAGATCGCCCCGCGCAGCAAGGAAGCCCGGTTCGGACTGGGTACGGCCCTCATTCAATTGAAGCGATACCGCGACGCCCTGCTGCTGCTCGAGCAACTGAAGGACGAGTTCCCGCAGGATTATTTCATCCGGAACAATATGGCCTGGCTCTACGCGACGGCATCGGATCATACGGTGCGCGATGGACCGCGCGCCGTGGCCCTGGCTCAGGAGGCCCTGCTGATCGAGCCGAACGACTTCCACGTGTGGAGCACGCTTTCAGAGGCTCACTACATATCGGGTGATTACGAGAAGGCTTTTCGCGCGGCCGAACAGGCCCTGCGGCTGGCGCGGCGGAACCGCGCCGATCCGCAACGCGTGCGGGAATACGAGCGGCAGGCGGATAAATGCCGCCGGGCGGCCCAGGCGCTGACGATTCTCGAGTGACGGAAATCAATCTTCATCGGACACGGCCGGCCGTGTCGGATACTGCCCGCGTTTGGCGTTCTCGATGATGGCCTTCGTGTCAGCCCGGAAATCGCCTTTGAGGATCCAGTCGAGATACTTGGAGTCATCCTTCACCAGGTCGACCAGCTTCTTGCCCTGTTTCTGGCCGAAGTTGATGACGAGATCGTCTCCGACCCACTTCAGTTTGCCGTCCTGATCCGCCCACGACGGGTCGCGCGGGTTGCAGAACGCGTCCAAGCCGGCCAGATCGCGCGGCAGGTCGTCATACCGCTCCAATTGCGCTTCCAGGACGCGGGTCGTGGCCACCACGTCCTCCATGGCGCCGTGCGCTCCGAGATGGAGTTCGCCGCAATAGTAGCGCAGGGCGGCCGTGAGATCCCGCGGCTCCTTCTTGTGATAGATGCGCTGGGCGTCGACGACGCGACGGCCTTCCGTGCTGAACGGCACGCCGGCCCGGGCGAATTCCTCGCAAAGCATCGGAATGTCGTAATACAGTATGTTGAAGCCGCCCAGATCGCAGCCCTCAAGCAGTTTTGCGATCTGCGGGGCCTGTTGCTTGAATGTCGGGGCGCCGGCCACATCCGCATCGGTGATGCCGTGAACGGCGGTGGCTTCCCGCGGAATGGGCACGCCGGGATTCACACGATAGGCATGCTCCTCCCGCTTGCCGTCGGGCCGGAGAATCAGAATGGCGAGATCGATGATGCGATCGACCTTCCGATTGACACCCGTGGCTTCGATATCGAAAATGGCCAAAGGCCGTTCAAGCTTCCAGATAGACATATCCCCAGCATATAGAGGGGAGATGCGGGATACAATGCTCAAGATGGATGGACGTTCCATTCCGACTGCAGTGAGGCGCGGGCAATGTGGAAGCGGCGTCCCGCCGCTTGATCGCGTCATCCGGTCTGTCGAAAGCGGCAGGATGCCGCTTCTACACGCTCGACATGACTCCATGATTCCGGCATAAAATTCATACGGATGACGACACTTCAGGAGATCATAGATCATGAAGACGTCCGCCGACACATGTTCCCGGTGGTCGAACAAGGCGTCTTTCTGGGGCACGCCGGCGTGGCGCCGCTGCCGCGCGCGGCGGCGGACGCCCTCACGGAATTCGCCGGGCGGGCCGCCGCCATCGGTCAGGAAGACGAGGAAATCTGGGGGCGCATTGCCGGGACGCGCGCCTTGATAGCCCGCTTGTTGGGGGCGCAACCGCAGGAGATCGCCCTGCTGGGCCCGACCGCCCTGGGCCTGAATCTGGTGGCGAACGGGCTGACCTGGAGCGAGGGCGATGAGGTGATCTATCACCCGGATGATTATCCGGCCAATGTGTACCCGTGGATCAAACTGCGCGACCGGGGTGTCAAAGCCGTGCCAATGCAACCGGAACGCCCGGGTGTGATCACGTGGGAGCTGATCGAGCCCTTGTTGACGTCCCGCACGCGCCTCGTTGCACTGGCGTCCTGCCATTACCTTTCGGGTTATCGTATCGATGTGGATCGGATCGGGCGAGCGTTGCGCGAGCGGAATATCCTGTTCTGTCTCGACGCCATTCAAACACTCGGCGCATTTGCGCTCTCCGTGGAGCATGTGGACTTTCTAAGCGCCGATTCACACAAATGGATGCTCGGTCCGGTCGGCGCCGGTGTCTTCTACGTGAAGGAACAGCATTTTGATCGCCTGCAACCGACGCTGCTGGGCGCGTGGAATGTGTACTCGCCGGAATTCATCGCGCAGGATCGTATTCGCTATTATGAAGGCGGACGTCGCTACGAACCGGGCTCGCTGAATATTCCGGGCATCCTGGCCATGGCGGCCTCGTTGAGCCTGCTGGAAGACGTCGGGCCTGACGAGGTTTCCCGGCGAATTCTGGAATTACGCGACCACTTGTCCGGCGCCCTCCATGACAGGGGCTATAAACTCTACCTGCCAGATGGGGAATCACGTGTCCGGTCGGGTATCGTTACATGCTCCACATCCAGGGAACCATCCGCGGACATCCATGAGCGGTTGATCAAGCAAGGCGTTCGGGCCTCGCTTCGGAAGAATCGAGCAGGTGAAGCCTTCATCCGGTTCTCTCCGCATTGCTATAACACCATTGAGGAATTGAACCGCACGCTGGCGATTCTTTAGCCCGACGAGTTGACAGGGTCGTTCAACGGGATATGTTCCTGAGTGGCGGATCGATCATCAACCCAAGGAGAATAACCATGCGGAGAATTGTGGTGTGCATGCTGGCGGCATTCGTAGCCATCTGTTCAGTGGCTGTTTCCCATGCCGATACGTACAAGATCGACAAGGATCATTCGTCGGTCGGCTTTGCTGTCCGGCATCTGGGCATCGCCAATGTCAAAGGCACATTTGGTGACTATGAGGCGGTCATCACGTTCGACGGCGAGAACATCGAATCGCTGGGCGTTTCGGCCACGATCCAGGCGGCCAGTATCGACACCGCCCAGTCGCGCCGTGACAATCACCTGCGAAGCGCGGACTTCTTCGAGGTCGAAACCTATCCGACGATCACGTTCAAGAGCGAATCGGTCGAGCCGGAAGGCGAGGGCCATGTGTTGGTGGGATCCTTGACCATCAAGGATGTGACCCAAACGGTGCGGCTTCCCGTATCGCTCGGTGGTCCGATCGAAGATCCATGGGGCCATACCCGGATCAGTCTGGATATCGGCGGCAGCCTCCTGCGGCATGATTATGGCGTGGGTTTCGACGGTATGTCGGACCGCGGTATCGGAAAAGAGATCCGAATCGAAATCTTCGTGGCGGCGGTGAAGGAATAGGTCGCGCCGCACGTGTGCTTTTCACTTTGATCCATGCGGGAGTTTGAATAACCTCCCTGCATGAGCGTCGCTCGATATGGCCTCCTTGTCGCACTGATTGCCGTGTCATGCCCGGGTGAATCGTTTGTTCTCGCCGGGGATGATGAGCGCCATATCCGCGAGGCTCTTCATGCGTTGAGCATGGACCTTCAGGACCTGGGCTTCGAGAAGGATGTCGGCGAACCGGAACGGGCTTATGGGGGCATCCGCGCGATGCTCCACGATCCCCTGAAACTGCCCCTGCTTGGGGATCGCCTCATCGCGGCGGCGCGCGAGCGTTCGGCGGACGTCTTGTGGCGCATGGTATTTGAATGGAGGGAGGTCGTGTCCCCGCCGGACCTAGCGTCGCACACGGAGATCGCTTGGGATCGCGACGCCGTCGAGGACGAGGCGTTGACGGCCGCGCTCGACGATTTCATGGAGTCCGTCGCGCGCGCGCGCAACCGTGTGCATCCAGCGTTCGAGGGATTGTCGCCGGAAGATCTGCAATACCTGGCGGCGCGACATCTGGTCGGGGCGGTCAATGCGGAGGATCGTGTCGAGGCGCGTCAGGCGCTGATCAATGCCGGCGTATCCGGCGAAATCATACAGTCCGTCATAGCCGAAAGCGAAGCAATCGATCCGGCGCCGGCCGTACGCCGGGCCATGGATCTGGCCGCTCGCATCGATCAAGGCGACCTGATGCGGGCGGGCGATCTGCTGGTCGGCGCATCACACAACCTCCGGCGCGCGACCGCCGAGGTGACACGCTGGCCGAGGGAGAAACTCGTTATCGAGACGGAACTGGGCGCGCTGCTTATCGGGACCGTGAACGCGGATGTGTATGACGAGGCGGCCCTGTTGATTCTCGATCCCGGTGGCCATGACGCGTATCTGGGCTCCGCGGGTGCCGCCAACGGACTGAAACATCATCCGATTTCCGTGGTCATCGATCTGGCCGGCAACGATGTGTACGATTCGGACGCTCTGCTGGCCGCCGGGGCGGCGCAGTTCGGCGTATCCGTACTTCTGGATGTGGCGGGGGACGATATGTACCGCGCGGCTTATGTCGGACAAGGCAGCGGACTGTTTGGCGCCGGCTGGATGGAAGATCAGGCCGGGGATGATGTCTATCGGGCCGGTCTGTTTGCGCAAGGAGCGGGTGTTCATGGTTTCGGCGTGTTGATCGATGAGGCCGGAAATGATCTGTACGATGTGGGATTATGCGGCCAGGCCTATGCGGGAACTTTGGGCGTCGGGTTATTGATCGATCACGCGGGCGATGATCTCTACCGGGCGGGAGGGCGGGAGCGGGATCATGAACGTCATCCCGATCGCTATCTCTCCTTGTCACAAGGTTTCTCCATCGGCCACCGTCCGTTTGTGGGCGGCGGATACGCGGCCTTGATCGATCTGTCGGGTAATGACACGTACATCGCCGACGTATTCGGGCAGGGGGCGTCGTACTGGTATTCCGTCGGCCTGCTGTTGGATCTCGAAGGCCAGGACACCTACCGAGTGCATCATTACGGCCAGGGCGCGGGTGTCCACATGAGTCTCGGGCTTTTGTACGACGGGGCCGGCGGCGATGTATATGATGGTCATATACTGGCGCAGGGCAGCGCGCACGATTACGGCGTGGGCATGCTGATCGATCACGGCGGCCAAGATGTCTTCACCGGCGATCATCATGTCCAGGGCCGCGCCGTCAACAACAGCCTGGCCCTGCTGTTAAACCGCGGGGGCGACGACGCCTATTTCGCCGCACAACCGCTCCGCGCGCAGGGGATCGGTAATGACGGGGATCGGCGCGAATACGGCAGTATCTCCCTGCTGATCGATCCCGATGGGCGCGATACCTATTCGACGACCGTGCGCGAGGGCGAAATCCGCGTGCGGCCGTCTCATGGCGTGATATTCAATACTCCTTTGGAGCAGGAACATGAGAACTAGCCTCCTGCTCGTCATGTTGTTAACGCTGAACGGCCAGGCGTCGGACCCGCCCTTCGACGAATGGTTGCGTCAGGTCCAGCGGTATGGCGATACGGAAGAGCGTCGTCAATCGAAGGCGGAAGCCCGCGAGCAATTCCTGGAGCACGGCGGGGCGTCTTTGCGCTACCTGATGGATCATATCCACATCGAGAACTTGTGGATACGTATTCTGGCCCAGGAACTGGTCGTGCAGTTGGAAGCGGAGGAAGCTCTGCCGGTACTGGCGGCGGCTCTGGATTCGCCGAATGAATCGACGCATCGATACGCGCTCTACTTCATGGGGTTCTATACCAATGTATGGGCACTGGCCATGCCCGGGCTTCCGGAACGGGTGATGACCTATGTGGATGATGAGAAGGCGGGGGGATCGGCCATCCGCACGTTGGGTAAATGGCAGTACACACCGGCCGTTCCGGCATTGATTCAGGCGTTGGAACACCCGAAGGAGCGCCGCCGCATTGTCGCGGTGAACGCATTGCGTGATATCGGCGATCCGGCCGCCGTCGATGCGTTGATCGCGGCGTTGGACGATCCGGTGGCGACGGTGCGCTATGCGGCGGAACGCGCCCTGGCGGGCTTGGGCGACGCCGCGGAGGATGCGGTTCTGGAGACCATGGCGCACGCTTCCGACCGCGCCTTGCGTCATATGATACGGATACTGGCTCGACGACCTTCGGACGCCGTCATGCCACGCTTGGTCGCGTTACTGGAGCACGAGGATTGGGGCGTGCGAGGCGACGCCGCGCGGGCCTTGCCGTTATTCCGTCCGGACGCCGAGTGGATCGAACGCATTCGGGGCGATGCTCATCCCTTTGTGCGATCCGCCTTGTATCACCGGGAAGAATCGCTGGTTGACTGATCCGGCGAGCAAAAAAGAGATGGTATTGCAGCGTGTAAGAGATTAGAAGATATCGCCATATAAGTAGGAGCGATAGCTGGCGCGGTGTCCCAGATACGCCCTGCAGGAGCAGATCGCTACGAAGAATCATGAGCAGCCATATGCAATATATCAGTACGCGGGGAGGGACTCCGCCGATGGGATTCCAGGACGCCGTATTGACGGGACTGGCCCCGGACGGTGGCTTGTTGATTCCCGAATCGATCCCCGATGTGCGCGATCGCCTCGATGCGTGGTCCCGCTTGTCGTATCAGGATATCACGTTTGAAATCCTGCGGCTGTTTGTCGATTTGCCGGACAATGACCTGCGAAACCTGATCGAGAAAAGTTATTCGGCCTTCCGCAATCCGGAGATTGCGCCGGCCTATAAAAAGGGGCCGGTCTATATCCTCGAGCTGTTCCACGGCCCGACCCTGGCGTTCAAGGATATTGCGTTGCAGTTCCTCGGCAATTTCTTCGAGTACATCCTCGATCGCCGCGACATGCGCATGAACATCCTCGCGGCCACGAGCGGGGATACCGGCAGCGCGGCCATCCATGGTGTGCGGGGCAAGGAGCGTATCAACATCTTCGTGATGCATCCGAAAGGCCGCGTGGCGCCCCTGCAGGAAAAACAGATGACCGCCGTGCTGGACAAGAACGTATTCAATCTGGCTGTGGAGGGCACGTTTGACGATTGCCAGCGCATCATGAAGCGACTGTTCTGTGACTTGGAGTTCAAGACGCGGTATTCGCTCGGCGCGGTGAACTCGGTCAACTGGTCCCGGGTATTGACCCAGATCGTTTATTACTTCTCGGCCGGGCTCTATGTTCTAAAACAGAACAATGCGAAACGGGCCCGTTTCGCCGTACCCACTGGCAATTTCGGGGATATTCTGGCCGGTTATTACGCCGCGCGCATGGGCATGCCGATCAGCAAGCTGATCCTCGCCACGAACGAAAACGACATTCTTTCACGCTTCTTTAATACGGGCGTGTATAGCCTGGGCGACGTGGTGCCGACAATCAGTCCCTCGATGGATATCCAGGTGGCCAGCAATTTTGAGCGGTACCTGTATTACCTGCTCGACGAGAATCCCGCGCGGGTCAGCGCCATGTTGAACGAGTTTGAGCAGACCGGCGCCATGTCCCTCCCGGACAAGCGGGAAGGCAAAGTGGACGAGCTGTTCGACGCCGGGGTGGGCGATACGGCCGGCACCTTGCGTACCATCAAGAAATACCATGATCAACATAAGATCCTGATCGATCCGCATACAGCCGTGGGCATAGCGGTCGGGGAGCGATACCTCGATCCGAATGAGCCCATGATCTGCCTTGCCACCGCCCATCCAGCGAAATTCAGTCAGGCGATCATCGACGCCATCGGCAAGGACACGCATCATGACGTGCTGGACGCCCTGAAGGACGCGCCGACGCGTTGCGATACCGTACCCGCTACGACGGCCGCCGTACGGGAATACCTGGTCCAGCACGCAAAACCTAGCGTGGGCGCGTCATCGGGTACAAGCCGATAAAACGCGTTCCAGGAAGTCGAGCACTCGTACGCGATATTCGTCTCCCCAGGCGGCTGTTATTGTCGTATACTATGCCAAGGGGCAACGCGTATGACGAAGAAGGAGTTCTGGCAGAATGAAGGCATTGAGTGGTCGCATTATTGGGCTATATAGCCTGCTATGCGTATGTGGTTGTTCGGCGGTAATGAATAGCCACGCCGTTGCAGGTGAGGCGAAAATGGAAGTGTTCAGGTACTGTCTGTCTACATTGGGTGGCAGGCTTGACTGCTATTTCACGGTTGAAAGTGTGGGCCGTTCCTCGTCTCTCAATAACCCGATTCTTGACGCCATGGTGTCTGTGGATACCGCAGGAATTCACGACGTGGAAGGCCTGATCGCGTTCCTGACAAACGAGGTTCGGATTGTGTGGATAGATGAGGGCGTAACCAACGATATCCGACTTGTGACGGAGAGGATCGAACGCGATAAGACCATCATAAGGATACGTGATGCGAGATTGTTGGATGTTGCCGGTTACTCTCTTACCAACAGGGTATCGATGGAATATGTGGGGCATCCAGAAGGACTGCTGATTGATCTGTCGAGTCAGAACAGTCTGATACAACGCCAGAAAGCGTGGGGTATCGGAGGAGGCCCGCTTCTAGTAGATTTCGATTCTCATGTAGACATTGCTGTTACCAATATGGCTGTCCGGGATTTGCTGACCCACTGCATTCCGCTGGAAGGCTATAATAGGGTCATCTGGAGCAGCTATACGGACGGTAATGCGGAATCGCCGCTTGTCACTGTGCGGTTTCACGGGTTGCGATGGGCGGGCCATTGATGTCGTGTCAGAAACATGCCTAATCGATCTCGCGCACCTGCAAATAGCGATCCAGGAACGACAACACCCGCTTCGCATATTCATCCCGCGCTTTTGCGAGAACATCCTCATGCCCGGCGTCGGGGACCAGCCATAATTCCTTCGGTTCTTTCGCCGCATCGTATAGGTTACGAGTGTGCTCGGGCAAGGTGTGACGATCCTTCGTAAGCGTCACGCCAAGCCGCCCCTATGACCTGCGTCATAGGTATATGGCTAT
>CAYRPR010000002.1:0-31457 GCA_964425945.1 uncultured Verrucomicrobiota bacterium
CGGCGCAGACGCAATTTGCGGTGATAGGTCAGCGCGAACCGGTGCGCCTCGTCCCGTATCCGCTGAAACACTTTCAACGCCGCCGAACCCCCGGGTAACCGGATCGGCTGCGCTTTCTCCCCGCTCTCCCGCGACATACTGTTGGGATAAATCTCCTCCAATCGTTTGGCCAGGCCCGCCACATACAGGCCGTCCAATCCCAGCGCATCCAGCTCCGCGCGCGCGGCGCGCAACTGCGTGATCCCGCCGTCCACCAGCACCAGATCGGGCAGCGCGCCGCCCTCCTCCTTCACGCGCGCGTATCGGCGCCGGATCACTTCCGCCATCATGCCGGGATCGTCGATCCCTTCGACGGTCTTGATGCGGAAAAGCCGATAACGGTTTCGTTGCGGCATGCCCTGCACGGCGCAGACCATGCTGCCGACGGCGTGCGTGCCGGAGATATTGGAAATATCGAACGCCTCGATTACCTCCGGCTTCTTCGGGAGGTTCAAGGCCTGCTGGAGATCGGCTATGCCCTGCAGCGCCTCCTCGGTTTTGATCTCGAGCGATTTGTCGCCGCGGATGCGGCGCTTGATCACCTCGCGCAGGAGGAACCAGGTATCGCGCAACGCGGCGGCTTTCTCGAAATTGTGCGCCTGCGCCTCCCTGTCCATCGCCTCCTGGATCTCGTTCAGGTACTCGGGTTTCTCCCCGCGCAGGAAGGCGCAGGCCTGTTCGACCCGCTCGCGATATCCTTCGGGCGATATCCTGCCGACGCAGGGCGCGGAGCAGAAGCGGATGATGTCGTTCAGGCAGTGCTTGTAATCGACGGGTCCCGGCACACGCGGGCGGCACGGTCGAAGTCCGAACTTCTTTTCGACGAATTCCATGGCCGCGTAGGCGGCGGCGGAATTGGCGTACGGTCCGAAGTAGGTCGCGCCGTCCTCTTTCTGGATCCGGCAGGACGTTAATCGAGGGAATGGTTCGTTCCGGTCGATCCGCAGGAGGAGGAATCGTTTGTCGTCCCGGAAAAGCACGTTGTACCGGGGACGGTATTCCTTGATCAGGCGGCCTTCGGTGATGGTCGCTTCGGCGTCGTTCCGCAGGACGAGGTAGTCGAGGTCGTCAATGCTCCGAATCAGGCCGCGCAGTTTGGGTTCCGCGCTTTTGAGGGTGCCCTGCCGGAAATAGGACCGGACGCGACTGCGCAGGGAGACCGCCTTGCCGACGTAGATGATCTTGCCGTGCCGGTCGCGCATGAAGTACACGCCGGGCTTGTCCGGCAGATCGGCGATCTTGTTCTGCACTTTGTTGGAAATCCGCATGGGGGCAATATAGCACAAGTGCGGGAACGGAGTAAGCAACCACGGATTGGAGGAGGGATGAAGGCTGAAATCGGACGATATTCACTTGCCACTCGACACTTGTCACTCGAAGGCATGGCCGCGAGAAGACAAAAAAAGAGTCGAGGGTGGAGGATGAATGGGGAATGGAGCGAAATTCTTTGATCAAGCAGGTTCAGCCGCGTACAGTAATGCAGTTTATGAAAACCGCCGTTTATCTTGTCGACGCGTTCACGGACCGGCCGTTCAGCGGCAACCCGGCGGCGGTCTGCGTCATGCCCCGCCCGCGCGACGACGCCTGGATGCAGGATATCGCGCGCGAGATGAACCAGTCCGAGACCGCCTTTGTGCACCATGAAACCGAGTCCTACTACCGCCTCCGCTGGTTCACGCCGGTGGCGGAGATCGAACTCTGCGGCCATGCCACACTCGCGTCCGCGCATATCCTCTGGGAAGCGGCGTACGTCCGCCCGGGCGAGAAGGTCGTATTCGAAACGCTCAGCGGGGCTCTGACCGCCAAACGACATGATCATTCCATCGCGCTGGACTTTCCCGCCGAACCGGCGGCCGAGGTGATGGCGCCGCTCGACCTGCGCAAGGCGCTCGGACTCAAGCCCTCATTCATCGGCCGGAATCGGATGGACTATCTGGTCGAGGTGGAGTCGGAGGACGTGTTGCGCGCCCTCAAACCCGATTACGCGGCCATACGAAACATTGATGCGCGCGGGATCATCGTGACGGCCCGTTCGGCGTCGAGTGACTATGACTTCGTTTCGCGTTTCTTCGCGCCGGCTGTCGGGATCGACGAGGATCCGGTCACCGGTTCGGCGCACTGCTGTCTGGGGCCTTACTGGCAGGCCAAGCTCGGCAAGAACGATCTGGTCGGATACCAGGCTTCCGCCCGCGGCGGTGTGGTGCGCGTCCGGCTCGATGGCTCGCGCGCGTTACTGACCGGTCAATGCGTAACAATGTATCGCGGCGAAGTGGCGATCTAATCCCGGCCGCGATAGATGAAGATGGTATTGCTCCCCGCGATCACGTACTGCACATTACTGCTGAAGCCGAGATCCTCCGGCTGGAAATCCTCGTCGGCCAACAGGCGCGGCAAATCGTCCATCGTCACCAGTCGAGATTCCTCCTCCGGCGGCCCTACGCCGCCGGAGGAGGAATCTCCGCCGCCCGCGGAGGGGCGGCCTACACCCGGGGTTTACGCAATAACGCCCGCCATACATCGCGTATTTCCGGCGAACGCAGGATCCATGTCGCAAGCAGGTACACGCCCATCGCCGCGACAATCGCCGTAAGCACCGAACCGACTTGCGCGACTTTGCCGGCCCACCCCAGATCCATCAGCCGGTCCAGCGCAAAACGGCACGTCCAGACGGCCGCCGGCGCCATGACCGCCGACGCCACCAGACAGCGCACGGCGCTGAGGCCGATGTTCCGCCACATCGCACTGCCGAGCCGGCGATGAATCAGGTGCGCCAGGACGAGTCCGTTGACCGCTTCCGCGAGCACGGTGGCCAAGGCCAGTCCGCCATGCTTGAGATGCAGCGGCCAGGTCGTGATGAGGATCAGGCTCAGCGAGATCTTGAGCAGGACGGAACCGGCGGCGACTTGGACCGGGGTGCGCGTGTCCTGCAGTGCGTAGAAGGCCGGCACGAATACCTTGCTCAGACTGAAGACGAGCAGACCCGGCGCATAGAACATCAGCGCCGTCGTCGTGTACATCGCGGAATCGGCCGTGAATTCCCTCCACTGGAAACACATCTCGACGATCGGCCGGGCCAACACCAGCAGGCCGATCGATGCGGGGATCATCACATACAGCAGATTGCGCAGGGCATGATTGATGGTGCGGAGCATCTGTGCGTGATTAGCGCTCGCGGCATGGCCCGAAAACACCGGCAACAGCACCGTGCTCAGCGCGGTCGCAAAGATGCCCTGCGGGAAATAGATCAACCGTTCGCTGAAATACAGCGCCGCCGGCGCCCAGACTCCGATCCACGCCGCCATCAGCCGATCGATCAACACATTGATCTGCGTGATGGCCATGCCAAGCGACGCCGGCCCCATCAATCGGAAGATCCGCAGGACCCGCGCGTCGCGGAAATTCAGGGACCAGCCGGGCCGGTACCCGAAATGCATCATCTTGGGTATCTGCACCCCCCATTGCAGCAGTCCGGCCACAAAAACCGCCCAGGCCACACCGAATATCTGATCCTCCAGCCGGTCGCCCATGCGCGGGCACACGATCAGCACCGCCAGAATCCAGACAACATTCAGCAGGCTCGGTGAGAACGCGGACACGGCGAAATGATGGTATGAGTTCAAGACCGCCATGAAGAGCGCGGCCATGCAGATGAACAGCATGTACGGCAGCATGACGCGCAGCAACGGAAGCGTCATCGCGGCCTTGGGACCCAGTTCGACCGTATGCAGGGTGACGGTGATGGCCAGCATGCCGGCCACTACAACCATCAGCAGGAACAGAAACAGCATCGAGAGGATGTTCTGCGCCACCGCCCAGGCCTTTTCCTCACCCTCTTTATGACGGGTCTCGATGAAAACCGGCACGAACGCGGCGGAGAGCGCCCCTTCGCCAAACAGCCGGCGAAATAGATTGGGAATCGTGAAGGCGACGACAAAGGCGGACATCGGCAGCGACGTACCGAAGAATCCCGCCATCAGAACGTCCCGGCCGAATCCGAGCACGCGGCTCAGTCCGGTGAATCCGCTCACGATGCCCGCCGATCTGGCGATCTTCCGCAGTTCCATCGTCACCTAACGCTTTACGTTTACACCCGGTATCCGTAGCATCTGCTTCCGATACCAAAGGCCGCGTTATATGTACAGATTCATTAAGATGGTCGCTCTCGGGCTCAGCCGCATGAGTCCCGAAGCCATTGACCGCCTGGCGCGCGTCCTGCGATTCGCCTTGTACGACATCCTGCGCGTCCGCCGGAAACTCATGCTCAGGAATCTCCGCATCGCGTTCGGAGATGAGAAGACCGAAGCGGAACGGCGCCACATCGCCCGCGCATCCTTTTATCACTTCGTCCTCACCGTACTGGAGTTCCTCCGATCCGTGCGGATCGATATCCTCGGCGAAACCACCGTTGAGGACGGCGACTATCTGCATTCGGCCCTGGCCCGGGGGCAGGGCGTCTATATGCTGGGTTGCCATCTGGGCAACTGGGAGGCCCTGGGCGCTTCCGGCACGCGTTTCTTCGTGCCGGCCTATACGATTGTCAAGGAGGTCGGCCACGGCGGCGTGAACCGCTTTGTCGATGAAGTGCGCAATGCAAACGGGTTGTACACCATCGGACGCAAGCCCAGCGGACTGGCCATGCGGACAATTCGCGAGACCCTGGCGCGCGGCGAGCTGGTGGGCTTGATCTATGACCAGGCCCGGCCCGGCGCGCCGCGCATACCCTTTTTCGGCACGCCGGCGAAGACACAAACAGGCCTGGCCGCCTTGTGGCGCAAATGGCCCGCGCCCATCGTTCCGGTCTCGATCCGACGCATCGGGGTCGGGCGGCATCGCATCCGGATCTGGCCCCCGCTCGAACTGAAAACCACCGGTAACGTGAAGCAGGACATTCTCGACCATACCGCCCAGTTCAATCGGGCGCTCGAAGCCATGATCCGGGAATGCCCGGAACAATATTTCTGGCTCCACAACCGCTGGAAATCCTGACCGGGGCACCCCTCATTTGCCTGTACATCGGTCGCTCCAATCGTATAGTATGTAAGGATAAGGCTGATGGCCTGACCGGAGAGCGATTCAGGTGCGTCAACTTTACACTTTGAAAGTGAAATCGTTACACTTTTCACTGGACCGGATTGTATATAATAATTGACAAATATGACCCCGTGTTACCCGTTAGTACCCTGCCGGTCGGACGTCAAGCGCCGGCCCATCGCCTGATCCGCTGCGCCCCATGATCGAACGCACGATTCACTTCGATAACGCCCGTGAAGCGCAGGATTTGACCGGTAACCGCCGCGATATACTGCCCCGCCTCGAGAAGGCGTTCGGCGTGCAGTTGACCGCGCGCGATACCTGGATCCGCGTGCTGGGCGAACAGACCCAGGTCGATCGGGTCGAGGAGTTTCTCGCGATGCTTCGCCGCGCGCGCAACAAGGGCGTCGCGCTGAAAGAGCACGGCGTGATGTATTCCCTCCAGCATTTCCTCGCGGGCCGCACGGAGGAGTTGGAAACCCTGTACGCTTCCCGCATCGACGTGGCGCCGGGCAAGCCGCCGATTTATCCGCGCACGTTCGGACAGCGCATCTATGTCGAGGGGATCCGCAAATCGGACATCACATTCGGGTTCGGCCCGGCCGGAACGGGCAAGACCTATCTTGCGATGGCCATGGCCGTCTCGACGTTGCTGAAGAACGAAGTCAGCCGGATCATCCTTACGCGTCCGGCCATCGAAGCCGGCGAAGCGCTCGGCTTCCTGCCCGGCGACGTGGAACAGAAGGTGTTCCCGTACCTGCGCCCGCTGTATGATGCGTTGTACGACATGATGGATCCGGAACATATCGAGCGCAACGTGGATCGCGGCGTGATCGAAGTCGCGCCCCTCGCCTACATGCGCGGGCGCACGCTGAATCACGCGTTCGTCATTCTGGATGAAGCGCAGAATACGACGCGTGAGCAGATGTTGATGTTCCTGACACGGCTCGGTTTTGATTCCAAGTGCGTAATCACCGGCGATCTCTCGCAGATCGACCTGCCGCCGAACAAGACATCCGGCCTGGTCGAGGCCAAACGCACCCTGACAAATATCGAGGGTATTTCGCTCGTGGAACTGCAGGATGACGACGTGGTACGGCACGCGCTGGTACAGAAGATCATTCAAGCCTATCGTGAGGGACGTCAGGACGCGCCGGCGACGGCGCCAAACGGCGTATAAGGTTGATCATGAAGACCTGGTTCAAGAAACGCGATAAACGCGATAATATCTTCAAGCGCCTTGCGGCTCGCGAGGCGTCCCCGTCGGGCGGCGCGACGTTCAGTATCGCGCTGGCGATCGTGCTCTGGCTGGTGGTGGTCATTCTTCTGCATATCGGTGACGAGATCAGCTACACCGGCCTTACGGAAGGACAGCGCGCCGCCAACACCGTCGTCGCGCAGATCGATTTCGAAGCGCAGGACATCGCCGCCACCGAATTGAGCCGTCGCCAGGCGGCCGAGGCGGTCATGCCGGTATTCTCCATCCACCAGGCGCCGTACCAGACGGCCGTTCGCGCGATCGAGCAGGTGTTTGATCAACTGGTCATGCAGCGCCGTCGCGTGGAGTCGCCGCTTCCCGTGCCGGAAACCATTGAAGTGTCCGGCACAACCTACCGCACGAGTGACATCCAAGCCATCGCGCCGGAGGGCCAGGAGCAGGTCGCGCTGACCGCCGTGCGCCTTGCGTTGAAGGCCGTGTGGGAACAGGGCATCATCTCGTCATCGGAAAAGGCGAGCCAGTTCCACGGCGTCGCCGCGGCCGGCACCATTTCGATCCGGGAGGCCGACGAATCCCTGCGCGGAACCGTGCCGCTCGCGTCCCTGCATACGCCCGACGAAGCCCTGCGAAAGGCCGTCCGGCTGGTCCGCCAGGAACTCGGCGAGGTCCCGGTGTCGGAGCGGTCCCTGACCACCCTGTTGCGCCCCTGGATCATCGCCAATCTGCTGTACGACCCGACCACGACCGATCAACTCCGCCAGTCGGCTTCGCGCGCCGTGGCGCCCGTCATGAAGACCGTACGCGCGGGCACGACGCTCGTGAATGCCAGCGACCGCGTGTACGCGCGCGAGATCGAGGAACTGCGCGCCCATGATCGCCGCCAGTCCGAACTGCAATCGCCGCAGGATCGACGCCTGAAGATGGTCGGCCGGGCGTCGCTCGTGCTGTTCGCGCTCGTGATCTGCGCGGGGTTGATGCAGATCCTGAAACCCACGATCGCCCGCCAATACTCGCGCATTCTCCTGCTGGTCATTCTTTCCCTGCTGACCCTCCTCCCGGTCAAGGGACTCCTCCACCTTTCCAACACCCTGCAGATCATATCGCCGTCATTCGTCGAATTCATGCTGCCGCTGGCCATCGCACCGCTGCTGGCGACGATCCTGATCGGCGGATCCGTCGCCGTGGTAATCGGCGTCTGGACCGGCTTCGTGGCCGCGGTGCTGTTCAACAACAGCTTCTCGATCTTCGCCATGGGCCTGCTGGTCACGATGATCGTCGCCCATCTCGGCCGTCAGGTTCGCAAACGCTCCGACATCCTGCGCGCCGGGTTCTGGGTCGGCGTCGCGCAGATGCTCTACGGCTTGAGCCTCGCCGTCCTGAACCAGTTGCCGTGGGAGACCACGCTCACGCAGTCGGGCCTGGCGTTGGCGTCGGGATTGGTCGCCGCGCTGTTTACGATGCTGTTGCTCCCGGTGTTTGAGACGCTCTTCAACATCACGACCGATATCACCCTGCTCGAGCTGTCGGATACGGGGCACCCCCTGCTCCATCGGCTCGCCATCGAAGCGCCGGGGACGTATCATCACAGCTTGATGGTCGCCAATCTCGCCCATGCCGCCGCCCTGGATATCGGCGCCCATGCCCTGCTCGTCCGCGTCTGCGCGTACTTCCACGACATCGGCAAGATCAACAAGCCGGAATTCTTCGTTGAGAACACGCAGTTCCGTGAGAATCCGCACGACGACCTGACGCCCAGCATGAGCACGCTGGTCATCATCTCGCACGTCAAGGAAGGCGTCACACTGGCCCGCCGATACAAACTGCCGAAACCCATCATCGACGGCATCGAACAGCATCACGGCACCAGTCTCGTCCTGTATTTCTATCACCGGGCCGTTTCACAACAGCAGGCCGAACAGCCGGCGACCGCGACGCGAACCAACGGCCGCCCGGTCAACGAAGAGGATTATCGATACCCCGGCCCCAAACCCGTCACGCGCGAGATGGGCGTCCTGTTGCTCGCCGACAGCGTCGAGGCCGCCTCGCGCTCGATGGAGAAGCCGACGCCCAAGCGCATAGAACAGCTCGTCGGCGAGATCGTCGATTCGCGACTGCAGGACGGACAACTCGACGACTGCAACCTGACGTTCGCGGAGCTGAAGGCCATCAAGCGGTCGTTTATTTTCACCCTGACCAACATGTTGCATGGGCGTGTGCCCTATCCCAAGGATGAGAATACAGGTAAACAACCGGCAGAAGGTGTGTCGGGTCCGGTTGGCGAAGCTCAAGACGTTTATTCGGTGGGTCATGAGACCATCACCATGGCGCGGTCCCGCGCGCGCCTGGAATGAGGTGACCGTGATCCTGACCGACGACGCCGGCATGACGGCCTATAATCGCGCGTGCTTCTCCCGGAACGGCCCGACCGATGTGATCAGCCTCGCCTATAAACCGCTGCCCGGCGAATCGGCCGGATCGGCGGAGATACTGGTCAACGTGGAACGCGCCGTACGGCTCGGCCCGCGATACGGCGGCGCCGATCGCGAACTGGCGCTCTACATCGCCCATGGTTGCCATCATCTCGCGGGCGCGAAGGACGATACGCCCGCCCGTCGCCGGCGCATGCGCCGCGCGGAGACACGCCGGCTCGCCGAGGCCCGGCGCCTGAAACTGATCGGCCATTGGCTGGAACGCACCGGCGGGAGCCGCGCCTGACATGGATCCGGCCATGACCACCCTTCCGATCCACTTCTATCCGGTCCTGATCCTGGCCGCCTTGCTGGGCGGCTGGTTGTCGATCCTGCTCTACGCCTATGTGCACACAGGCGACGCCGGCGCGGATCGACTGCCCGAAAAATTCCCCGCCGCGCGCGCGTTCGACCGATGGTACCCCCGGTGGAATCTGCTCGTCGCCTCGCTCCTGATCCTCTGGATTCTGGTCGCGACGATTTGCCTCGTGCTGCTGGCCGGCCCCGCGGCCGTTCTCGTGAACCAATTGAGCGGCGCCGGGCGCACGGTGCTGATCCTGGCCGCCGTATCGCTGGCCATTCTCCTCTTTCGGATCGTTCCCGTGGCCGTCGCGGAGAGTTATTCCGACCGCATCGCCGTAACATTCCTTCCCTACGTCATCGCCCTCTCGTACCTGCTCTACCCGATCGCCAAACCGGTATCCCTGCTGGAGGGTCGCATGCGCGAATGGTTTCGCGCCGGATCGGACGAGCAGGATCATCCCTCGTCCGAGGACGAGATCATGTCCGTCGTCGACGATCTCGCGGCGACGGATCTCGAGGAGGACGAGCGCGATATCATTCGCAGTGTGCTGGAGTTCGGCGACACCATGACCCGGGAGATCATGACGCACCGCGTCGATATCGTCGGCCTCGAGCACATGACGTCCATACGCGAGTGCATCGAGCAGGTGCATGGCGGACGTTTCTCCCGTTTTCCGGTCTATGCCGGCACACTCGACGACGTGCGCGGCATGATACACGTCAAGGACCTGTTGCGTTTCGCCGTGGAAGGCCGGGAAGACCGCCCGATCGTCAGCCTGAGCAGTAAAATCACCTTTGTGCCGGAAACCATGCCCATCAACGATCTCTTCAAGCTCCTGCGCGCGGAGCAGGCCCATCTGGCGGTCGTGGTCGACGAGTACGGCGGAACGGCCGGCCTGGTTTCCATGGAGGACATCATCGAGGAGCTGGTCGGCGAGATCCATGACGAGTACGACACGGCCGAGAGCCACATCCGCCGCCTGTCGGACCATTCCTATCTGCTGGACGCCCGCACGCCGATCCACGAAGTGAACGAACAATTGGAACTGAAACTGCCGGAGGAAGAGGAATACGATTCCATCGGCGGATACATCTTCCACCTCCTTGGACATATTCCGCGTCCCGGCGAGCGTATCGACGGCGACGGCATCGAACTGATCGTCCACACCGCAAGCGCCAATCGAATTCACACCCTGCGGCTGCTGAAAAAGGAACCCATGACGCAGAATCCTGATCGCCCTCGATCAGAATGATATGTGATGTGAGCAGGACATGACGACATCGACCGATAGACTCCAGGATGTACCGCTTCGTGAGGACGTTCCCGCCGAACACCGGTGGAGCCTGCACAAGCTCTACGACAACGAAACCGCCTGGGAGCGGGATTTCGCGGCGTTTGAGCGCCGGATGAACGAGATCACGGCCTGTCGCGGGACGCTGGGGCAATCGGCGGAGCGCCTGGCGGCGTGCTGTGAGACCCTGCACGCGCTGGACCATCTGGCCGAGCGGTTGGGGTACTACGCGCACTTGCGGGTGGCGGAGGATATCGCCCGGAGCGAATCCCAGGGCCGCATGGCGCGCTACCTGTCCGCCGCGACCCGGTTCAGCGCGCTCTGCGCCTTCATCACGCCGGAGATCCAGGCCATTCCGGACGACCGGATCAACGCCTGGCTTGAAACCGACGTCGTCGCCCCGTGGCGCATTCATTTGCGGAAGATCCTGCGATACAAGCCGCACGTCCTGTCCGAAGCGGAGGAACGCCTGCTGGCCATGCAATCGGAATTCAGCCAGACCGCGCGACGCGGGTTCGATGCCTTGACCGATGCGGACATGCACTTCGGCCATATCGACACGCCGGACGGCCGGAGACCCTTGACGCACGCGACCTATGCCTCGTTCATGCAGAATCCGGACCGGGAACTGCGGCGACGCGCCTACGAGCAATACCTGGCCGAATACGAAGCGCACAAGAACACGCTGGCCGCACTCTACAACGGCAACGTACAACTGGATGTCTATGGCGCGAAGGTCCGCCACTTCCGGTCCGCGCTGGAGAAAAGTCTGTTCGCCGACGATGTGCCCGCCACGGTGTACGAGACGCTCATCGCGAGCGTCCACGACGCCTTGCCCGCCCTGCACCGGTATTACGATTTGAGAAAACGTGTGTTGAATCTGGACCGTCTGCGCCTGTACGACACCCGCGTCCCCATCGTGCCCGACGTGAAGACGCACCACACATACGAGCAGGCCGTCGACCTCATTATAGACTCGCTTGCGCCCCTCGGTGACGCATACACGCGGATACTGCGGGACGGATTACGCGGCCACTGGGTCGATCGCTACGAGAACAAGGGCAAACGTTCGGGCGCGTTCTCCGCGGGGTCCTACACGGGCGACCCGTACATCCTGATGAACTACCGGGACGACGATCTGAGCAGTGTATTCACCCTCACGCACGAAGCCGGCCACTCGATGCATGCGTGGTACAGCGCGGAACACCAACCCTATCAGGACTACCAGTGTACCATCTTTGTCGCGGAGGTCGCGTCCACATTCAACGAGCAACTGCTCGCGCGACACCTGATGCGGAAGTCGGACAATCCGAAACTGAAGGCCTATCTGCTCAACAAACAGATTGACGATCTGCTCGCCACGCTGTTCCGCCAGACGATGTTCGCCGAGTACGAGAAGATCACGCACGAGATGGCGGAACGCAACGAGCCGTTGACGGTCGACTCGCTTCGCGCCGCGTATCGCGGATTACTCGAGCGGTATTTCGGTCCGGCCGTCGCACTCGAGGCGGCGAGCGACCTGGAAGGCTTGAGGATTCCC
Organism: uncultured Verrucomicrobiota bacterium; assembly: GCA_964425945.1. Classification (GTDB taxonomy): domain Bacteria; phylum Verrucomicrobiota; class Kiritimatiellia; order SLAD01; family SLAD01; genus CAYRPR01. The sequence goes on from CAYRPR010000002.1 coordinate 11,893, forward strand.
CACTTCTATGCCGCGTTCTATGTATACAAGTACGCAACCGGCCTGTCGGCCGCGATCGCGCTGTCGGAACGCGTGTTGAACGGCGGTGCACAGGAATTGAACGCGTATCTGGATTTTCTGAAATCCGGCGGAAGCCGATTCCCGCTGGAGCAGTTGCGCGACGCGGGGGTGGATATGGCTTCGCCCGAGCCCGTCCGCGCCGCCCTTGCGAATTTCGACCGATTGGTCGCGGAACTGGAGCGCGTTCTGTGAGCGCCCCGCCGCATGCTGGATGAGGTGCTCTATTTTGGAACAGACCGCGACACGGTGAAGGGCCGGAACATGCCGGGGAACCCCGCCACCGTCGTGCATCTGGAAAGCGGCGACGACGTGGCGATCATGGAAGGCGTCGCCGAGGAATGGCCCGACCGAAGAGAATGGGACCGTATCGCGGACGACTATTCCCGGAAGTGCGAGATCCGGATCGAGGATCTGCCGGCGAAATCCACCTTCTTTATGATCATCCCGCGGACGATCCTCGCCTGGCAGGAGAAGGATTTCCCCCGCTCCGCCACCCGCTGGACCTGGCCGGGGTGACGAACAGGCACTACATCGTCATGTGCGTTAGAATCGGTTAATCCCATAGGTCGGATGGCGATGAGGATGCATAATGGCCAAAACAACGATTTCGTCCGGTTACACCCTATATAGAACACCGAACGGAAATCGATTCGGGCGCGCTCTTCCGCGGAGTGTCTGAGCGTCTCGGCTTCGAGACTCCTGAACCGGGTGGTCATAAGATCCTCGCGGCAGTACTCCCTCGTTCCGCCGGGGGAGATGGCGAACGATGCGGGCCGGGCCCCAGCGCGCAACCTCATTTCACCCTCGTCAGCCGTGCGTGCTCGCGCCGGTTCCTTTTCAGATACCGCTTTCTCCCGAGATCCATTCATATCAGATAGCCCCGCGCCATGTCCCGGAATGACGTCGCCTGGCGGATCTTATCTTCCTCGCTCCATCCCCGCTCCGTCGCCATCAGCTCGGCCACGGCGGGGGCCATGTCCATCGCGGCGCGCGCGTCGAGAAACAGCGCGCGGGTTCGGCGCGCCAGCACATCCTCGACGGTACACGCCAACTCGCCGCGCACGGCCCACAGCACCTCCGCATCCAGATACGGCAGACGGTGGTGAAGGCGCTTGGGCTCGGGCTTGCAGGATAACACCGCGGGCGCGTCGGTTCCGTATACCTGAAGATACGGCTGGTCCGGAACCGATTCCGTCGCGCCGTGAATCGGCAAGGCGGCCGTTCGACAGGGACGGGGATCAAACCCGGCGATGGTTTCGGCCTGGTCCACCGCATCCTCCGCCATCTTGCGATAGGTGGTCCATTTGCCGCCGGTTATCGACAACAGGCCGCTGTGCGAAATCAGGATCGTGTGATCGCGCGACAAGGCGGCGGTCGATGAATCGCCGCCCGATTTGACCAGCGGACGCAATCCGCTGAACACGCTCAAGACATCAGCCGGCTCCGGATTGCGCGTCAGATACCGGGCGGAATGCGTCATCAGGAACTCGATCTCCTCCTCCATCGCCCGGGGCTCCAGCGGGATATCGGTGACGCCGACATCCGTCGTCCCGACGACGACGTGATCATGCCACGGCACCGCGAACAGGACGCGGCCGTCCGCCGTGTGCGGGATCATGATCGCGCTGTCGCCCGGCTGAAACTCGCGCGGCAGGACAATGTGCGTGCCCTGACTGGCGATCACCACCTCCTCGGCGCTCCCCTCGTCCATCCGGCGTACGGAATCCGTGAACACGCCCGTCGCGTTGATGACCGACCGCGCGCGGACCTCCAATTCCGCGCCGCCGAGCGCGTCGCGCACGAGAGCGCCCTGAACCATCCCCTGCTCCTTGATCAAACCGACCACCTGCATGTAATTGGCGGCGCACCCGCCGTGATCCTGTACGGTGCGCATGAGACTGACGGCCAGACGCGCGTCGTCGAACTGACCGTCGTAATAGATCACGCCGCGACGCAGTCCTTCGGGTTCTATCGTCGGCAAGCGCCGCAGGGTTTCCTCCAGCGACAACGGCTTGGACGGCTTCAGCCCGAGCTCGCCGGCCAACCGGTCATACAGTTTCATGCCAATGCCGTAAAACGGACCTTCCCACCAGGTATAGACCGGTACGATGAAGGATTGATGATGCACCAGATGCGGCGCGTTGATGCAGAGCCGGCCCCGTTCCTTGAGGGCTTCCAGAACGAGGCTGATGTTCCCCTGCTTCAGATAGCGGATACCGCCATGAATCAGCTTGGTGCTTCGGCTGGACGTGCCCTTGGCGAAATCGTGTTGTTCCAGCAGGAGCGTGTCGTAGCCGCGGGACGCGGCGTCCACGGCCACCCCCAGCCCGGTCGCTCCGCCGCCGATGACGAGGATGTCCCAAGGATTGGCGTGAGATTGGATCGTGTCGAGTATGGATTTACGAGACATACAGGCCTAAAGCACGAAATACGAAATTGGAAATACGAAACAATGAAGGAAATTAGAAACGGCCAATGTCCGAAACAAAAAGAAACCACCTGTTTTCCTCATTCGATATTTCCCTATTGTTTCGAATTTCGATATTTGTATTTCGAATTTATCGACGTTCCCATCCCTTCGCCCTTTCCAGCGCGCGGAGCCAGTCGGCGTGCTTTGATTTCATTCCGCGCGCATCGGCGCGCGGATTGAATACTTTATCCACGGCCCACTTTCCGGCGATCTCGTCGCGATTTTTCCAGTAGCCCACCGCCAGTCCGGCGAGATACGCCGCGCCCAGCGCGGTGGTTTCCGTGACCCGGGGCCGGATCACCGGCACGCGCAGGAGATCAGCCTGGAATTGCATCAGGAGGTTATCCACGCTCGCGCCGCCGTCCACGCGCAGTTCCTTGAGCCGGATACCCGAATCGGATTCCATGGCTTTCAGGACATCGTAGGATTGATAGGCCATGGCCTCCACGGCCGCGCGGGCGATATGGGCCTTTGTGGTCCCGCGCGTCAGCCCGACGATCGCGCCGCGCGCGTACGCGTCCCAGTGCGGCGCCCCCAACCCCGCGAACGCCGGCACGAGGTACACGCCGTCCGGATCCTTCACGGAACCCGCCAGCTTTCGGATCTCGCTCGATGAGCGGATGAACTTCAGACCGTCGCGCAGCCACTGGACCACCGCCCCGCCGATGAAGACACTACCTTCCAGCGCATACTCCGTGCGGTCTCCAATGCGCCAGGCCACCGTCGTCAGCAGATGGTTGCGGGAACGCACCGGCTTCGCGCCGGTGTTCATCAGGAGAAAACAGCCGGTACCGTACGTGTTCTTCGCCATGCCCCGCTCGTAACAGGCCTGCCCGAACAATGCCGCCTGCTGATCGCCGGCGATTCCGGCAATCGGTATGCCGCCGAGTTTCCGGAACACGGACTCGCCGTACACCTCGCTCGACGTACGCACCTCCGGCAATACGGATCGCGGCACCTCCAGCAGGCTCAGCAGATCCTCGTCCCACTCTCCGGTACGAATGTTGAACAGCATCGTGCGCGACGCGTTGCTCGGATCCGTAACATGCAACCGGCCGCCCGTCAGGCGCCATACCAGCCAGGTATCCACCGTGCCGAACGCCAACTCGCCCCGCTCGGCTTTGCGGCGGGCCCCCTTGACGTGATCCAGTATCCAGCGCACCTTGGTGCCGGAGAAATACGCGTCGGGGATCAATCCCGTTCTCTGTTGAATCAGGGCGGCTTTACGCTTGCGTTTGAGTTCGTCGCAGAACCCGGCGGTGCGGCGATCCTGCCAGACGATCGCGTTATGGATGGGCTTGCCGGTGCGACGGTCCCATACGATCGTGGTTTCGCGCTGGTTGGTGATGCCGATGGCCGCGACGTCGCGCGGCGATAGACCCGCGCGCGACAGGGCTTCGCCCGCCACGCGGCTTTGCGACGACCAGATTTCGTCGGGATCATGCTCGACCCAACCCGGTTGGGGATAGACCTGCCGGAATTCCCGCTGGGCGGATGCCTTGATCCGGCCCTTGCGATCGAAAACAATCGCCCGCGAACTCGTCGTGCCCTGGTCCAGCGCGAGAATGTATTTCATCTTGTCGTTCCTCCTCTATCTGAAGCCGGCCTCACCGCGCTCCGACCTCACCCGCCTGAAGGCGGGACTCCAAACGGTCGTCCATTCACCCGTTCGGAGTACCGGCTCCAGCCGGTCTGCTGAACTCCACACGGCACAGGGTGACACATTCGCATCCACATTACAATCCGATCGAATCGCGGCTTGACCGACCTGTTCTAAACGCTACACTTCCGCCATTTATCGAATACCCGGTTAACCAGCAGAGAGGACCCATGCAGATTTTCATACCGAAAGAAGGCAACGACCGGGAGACGCGCGTTGCGATGATTCCCGCCATCGCGGATAAACTCGTCAAGCTCGGTGCCGAGGTAATCGTCGAATCCGGCCTGGGCGACACCCTCCGGGCGCCCGACGACGACTACACGAAAGTCGGCGCGAAAACGACGACGGATCGCAAGGCCGCCTTCGGCTCCGCCGACATGGTCCTGCGACTGAACAAACCGTCGCGCGGCGACATCAAACACCTCAAGCGCGGCGCGGTACACATCAGTTATCTCGACCCGTTCAATGATCCGGACACGGTCCGCGACCTCGCGGAAGCCGGCGTGTCGGCCATCTCGATGGAGATGATTCCGCGCACGACATTGGCGCAGAAAATGGACGCCCTGAGCTCTCAGGCCAACCTCGCCGGTTATGTCGCCGTCATCATCGCCGCCAACCGCATGAGCAAGGTATTCCCGATGATGATGACGCCGGCGGGCACGCTTACCCCGTCACGCGTATTCGTAATCGGCGCCGGCGTCGCCGGCCTGCAGGCCATCGCCACCGCCAAGCGGCTCGGCGCCCGCGTGGAGGCCTTCGACACGCGCCCGGTCGTGGCCGAACAGGTCCAATCGCTCGGCGCGAAGTTCCTCAAGATCGATCTCGGAGAAACCGGCCAGACCAAGGACGGCTACGCCCGCGAACTGACGGCGGAACAATTGCAGAAACAGCGCGAGGCCATGGCCAAGGCCATCGCCGCCGCCGATGTGGTCATTACCACCGCACAGGTGTTTGGCAAGAAGGCCCCGCGGATCATCACCGACGACATGATCAAGGGCATGACCCCCGGCAGTGTGATCATCGATATGGCCGTTGATTCCGGCGGTAATGTCGAGGGCTCCAAACCCGGCGAAGATGTTGTCATCCACGGCGTGCTGGTCGTCGGCACGTCCAACCTCCCCGGCCAGGTGCCGGCCCATGCCAGCCAGATGTACGCGAGCAACCTGTACAACCTGATTGAACATTTCTGGGACAAGGAACAGAAGACATTCAAACTGAACCGCGAGGATGAGATCATCCAAGGCTGTCTTCTGACACATGATGGCCAGGTTGTCAGGGAGCTGGCCACGTAAATTCGAATTCCGGCAGTAATTATTCCGAGTGTCGATATTCATATTTCGGATTTGAAAGACTAACATAGGACGCAAAACCATGGGCTTACTACTATTCATATTCGTGCTCGCGATCTTTCTCGGGTTCGAGCTGATCTCGAAGGTGCCTTCGCAATTGCACACCCCGCTGATGTCGGGCTCGAACGCCATCTCGGGCATCACGATCGTCGGAGCGCTGATGGCCGTCGGATTGGAGACGGGCGGAACGTTCACCACGGTACTCGGCCTGCTGGCCGTCATCTTCGCGACCATCAACGTGGTCGGCGGATACCTGGTGACGGACCGCATGCTCGGCATGTTTAAGAAGAAAGAGGGAGGGGCGAAGTGAGTTTCGAAGCCTTGATCAATCTGTCCTATATCGTCGCCTCCGTCCTGTTCATCTTCGGCCTGAAGATGCTGAGCTCGCCGACCACGGCGCGGCGCGGGAACATGGTCTCCGCGCTCGGAATGCTCCTGGCGGTTGTCGCCACCCTGCTCAACAAGGGCATGAGTTTCGAGTGGATCGCCGTCGGCATCATCATCGGCTCGATCGTCGGCGCCCTGGCGGCGCGCATGGTCAAGATGACGGCCATGCCGGAGATGGTCGCCCTCTTCAACGGATTCGGCGGCATCGCCAGTCTGCTGGTCGGCTGGGCGGAGTTTCACAAGCATCCTCAAAGCGAGGCCTTCACGCTCACCGCCATCATCCTGGCCATCCTGATCGGCGGAATCACCTTCACCGGGAGCATGATCGCCTATGCCAAGCTCGCCGAGAAGATGACGGGCAAACCGATCCTCTTCAAGCTCCAGCAGTATCTGAACGCGGGCCTGCTCCTGCTCGTCGTCGTGCTGGGCGTGATCTTCGTCGTGGCGGATACCGCGGCCTATCCCATTCTGATCACGATGGTCGCGCTCTCCTTCGTCCTCGGCGTGCTGGCGGTCATCCCAATCGGCGGCGCGGACATGCCGGTCGTCATCGCGCTCTTGAACAGCTACTCCGGTCTGGCCGCCTGCGCGGCGGGATTCGTCATTCTGAATAATGTCTTGATCGTGGCCGGCGCGCTCGTCGGCGCGAGCGGCTTGATCCTGACCACGATCATGTGCAAGGCCATGAACCGGTCCCTCGCCAATGTGCTGTTCAGCGGATTCGGCGCCACGACCACCGCGGGCACGGCCGGATACCAGGGCGAGGCCAAGCCGATCAGCGTCGAGGACGCCTACTATGTGCTCGAAGCGGCCAAGTCCGTGATCTTCGTGCCGGGCTACGGCATGGCCGTCGCCCAGGCCCAGCACGTCGTGCAGGAACTCGGCGAACTGCTGGAAGCCAACGGCGCGGAAGTCAAGTACGCGATCCATCCGGTGGCCGGCCGCATGCCGGGTCACATGAACGTCCTGCTGGCCGAAGCCAATGTCCCTTATGACCAACTCGTGGTGCCCGAGGACGTCAACCCGACCATGGGCACGGTCGACGTCGCCATCGTCATCGGCGCGAACGACGTGGTCAATCCGGCCGCGCGCGAGGATGAAAAGAGCCCGCTCTACGGCATGCCGATCATCAATGTCGATCATGCCCAGACCTGTATCGTCTGCAAACGCAGTATGAATCCGGGATTTGCCGGCGTGGACAATCCGCTCTTCTTCAAGGAGAACACGCGGATGCTGTTCGGTGACGCGAAGAAGATGATGCACGCGCTCGTGACCGAGTTCAAAGAGTCCTGATCCGGCGAGAATCAATCAGGGTGCATGGATTTTGCGCAGGTAGGGCGAGGCCTCCGGCCGAGCCGGAAACAATAACGGGATGGGTTGAAGTCCGAGCGCTCTCCCATCCATCTCCCGGCTCACCCGGAGGGTTCGCCCCACCTCAAGCCGTCAATCAATCGTGGAACCAACCGCATTTCTCTCTATCGCGATATGAAGCCCGACCTGATCCCGTTCAGCCGGAAGAACTGCGGCCGCTTCTTCAAGCTCCGTTGTTTCCCCACAATCGACGCGCTGTGGGAACGGCTGGCACAATCCGTGACGGGCGACGCCATCCTGCTCGGTGGCGAGCCGGTCATCCGATTCTGTCTCACTATCGCGCCGCGTGAGGGCCCGCGGCCTGGAGACCGTGAAAGGGCGGGGCAATCTGCAGGCCCGGTCCCCCGCCCCGTCGCCGATCACCCGATACTCGCCGCGCGGGCATCCGATGCGGCCATGATCCGGTCATGCGGATATACCACCATTCGTCTCGACGACTTCATCTCCGATGGCGGTGCCGTCCCGTTCGGCATTTTTCACATCGACGCGCTGAACGAGTCGGCGGAAACCATCGATCCGGTATCCCTCTCCTACGTCCGCGAGATCCTTGTGGTCGCCTGGGGCGCGGAGAGGAAGGAACTTGCGCGACAATTTCTGAAGGAACCGGACAGCCTCCCGGCGGGCCGATTGCTGGCGAACAACGCGAAGGTGCGCGTGTGGCTGGATGCGGAGGCGTACCCCTTTGGGGAAGCACGAAATCCGAATAGCGAAATCCGAAACATATGAGGAACCCGGGCAAACCCTGTTTATCCCATTTCGGATTTCGGATTTATCTCTCATTGATTCCAAGGGGTTTATCTGCGATGATATACTTATGACAGCATCTCGAGATCCAACTACGATTCTGGTGGGTATTTGCGGCGGCATCGCGGCGTACAAGGCCGTGGAGGTGGTCAGCAAACTGCGCCAGCAGGGTCATGACGTGCATGTGGTGATGAGCCGGGCGGCCCGGCAGTTTGTGACGCCGCTGACCTTCGCGGGCGTATCCGGCAACCGCGTGATCACCGATCTTTTCCCCGATGGCGACCGCGCCCGGGGCGAGGACGCCTACCCCCATCTCTATCCCGCGACGCGCGCGGATTTGTTCCTGCTCCTGCCGGCCACGGCGGACATGATGGCCCGCATTGCCCAGGGGGCCGGACCGGAGATTGTTTCCACCAGCGTGCTATCGCTCCCGCCCGCGTGCCGCCGGATCTTCTGCCCGGCGATGAACGTCGAGATGTGGGAACAGGACTCGGTGCAGCAGAACGTCCGCACGCTGGAATCACTGGGCTGGGAACGAATCGGACCGGATAGCGGCGCGCTGGCCTGCGGCATGGAAGGTCCGGGCCGCATGTCCGAACCCACCGAGATCCTGCGGGTGGTGTCCGCCGCGCTCGCTTCGGCCCATTCGCTCGACGGGAAGAACATTCTGATCCTGTCCGGTCCGACGCGCGAACACTTTGATCCCGTCCGCTACATCGGCAATTCCAGCAGTGGCAAGATGGGCAAGGCCTTGGCCGAGGAGGCCATGGCGCGCGGCGCGCAGGTGACGTTCGTATCGGGCCCGGTGGATAACGCGCAATGGCCTCACGGCCCTCGACTCAAGGTGCATCCCGTAACCAGCGCCGATGAGATGCTCGCCCAAGCCGACGCGTCGTTTAACGATGCGGATCTGGTGATCTTCGCCGCCGCCGTCGCGGATTACATGCCCGATCGGAGCTCAAACGACAAACTGCCCAAGTCGCGGCAAGCGCTGAACATCTCGCTCAAACCCACGCCGGACATCGCGGCCACGCTCGGCCGGAAGAAAAACGGCAAGATCACCATCGGATTCGCCCTGCAAACGGATGACCAGCCGGAGGCCGCCCAGGCCAAACGGAAGGCGAAGCAACTGGACGCGATCGTAATGAACCAGGCCGACGCCATGGGCGCCGATTCCGCGCGCTACAGTTTCATCAGCGAGGCCGCCATCACGCCCTGGGGCGAATTGACCAAACGGGACTGCGCGCGACACATTCTGGATGAAGCGACAGAGTTGATGAAGGCATGACGGACTCCATCGGGTCGCCGCGCCCAGGCGGCTCCCACATGGTGCCCGGTCAGGTCTTCAAAAATGTGCGAGCGGCCTCAGCGCCGCGACTTCTCGGGCCTTACTCCAGTTCGATCCGGTACGTTCCCGGCGGGCAGGTGATCCGCCATCGATCCGGGCCGGCGCTGACCGCGATCTCGCCCAAACGCTCACCCGATGGCCCGTAAGCCCGTCCGCCGACGGGCTCGACGCCCAGATGGCGGGAGCGCCCCACGGTGAATTCCTCCACCCCGCCGATATTGAGAATCTCCGATTCGCGGATAACAAGGGGCCCCGCGCTCGAAAAACCGCGCAATATTTTGTCCGATCCGCGTACATCAAAAAAGATGTACTCCGGGGATTCCACAAAATCGAGCCGGGCGCCATCCACCAGGGCGGAGCAGGCCAAGAAGTCCGGACTCACCGCCACCCATCCGTAGGGCGGCAAGTGCCATGTTTCCGCCCCCACGCGGATCGTCCACGTCTCGCCATCCGATCCGTTTACCCAGATCTCGAGATGGCCCGGATATAGAAAATAGAGCTGGGACCTTTTCCACGTGCCGTCCATCAGGGCCTCCGACACGCCCGCGTAGGCCGTGCCGTTCCAGTAGCTGATCCGCTCCGGCATCCGCAGGGCGTAGCGGCGTTGAAGCGCGAGCATCAGGTAATACAAACGCGCCGGATGAACCGAATCCGCCGGAATCCGCCCACTGTTCCCGTACGCGATCTGCGCGGCGACATAGTGATCGGCGGCGGCTTCGTCCGGCCGATTCATGTCGAACGGCGGGCCGTAAAAAGCCGACAGTCCATGCAGGCGCGTCAGCTTGAAGACCGGCAGGTAGGGTCCCGGCTCGCGGGACCGGCCGGCGGCCATGAGTCCATCCGCGAATCCGGCATACATCCATGCATGGCGGTCGGAAACAGCGACCGGCCCCCGGATCGATTCCGACAAGGCCATCATCAGTTCGCCCGTCAGATAATAGGAGGACAGGTATCCCCCCGCCCCCGGCACGCGGTTGTCATAATCGGTATCGCTCCACGGCGGCCGTTCGCCGTGCGCGTCGAGATACAAGGCCGAAAGCGGAAACTTCTCCGCCAGCGCGCGCGCGATATTCGTCCCCAGCATCAGGGACTCAATGGGCCGCGCCGCGTAGGTCCGGTCGGGTCCCGGTTTCCAGTTTCCGTCCGACGCGCGTTGAATGCGGTCCGGGCTCCAATGCCGGTTGATCGGCGAGAGGTCCCGCACATTCATATACGCCCCCGCGCGCCAACCCATGTCGGCCAGTGCGGCGGCAAACTCCCGGAACTGCGCGTCGCCGCCCCGACGCGGCGCGGCGCGATCGCGAAAGGACCGGCTGTCGTCGCCCTCGCTCCAGACCGTCGGCCCCGCCACGTACAGCACGTTCGTCATGCCCAGCGCGAACAGACCGCGCAGACGTTCCCCCTCCCCCGCATAGGATTCCGGGCCGTCCGCGTCCACCCATATCCGCGCGGCCGCCTCGGACGCGCGCGCGGCCTCCGGATTCGGCGTGACCGGCAACACATCCTCCAGCCGGGGCGATGCGGCCACATAGATCCGCTCGTACAAATCATTCCGGCGTCCCCGATGCACCGCGTGATACCGGGCCACACCGTGGGCGAGAGCCGACGTCTCGCTCTCGCCCGGCGTCCATTCCGACGCGTTCGATCGGTACCAGTCCGGGTACACACCGACAAACAGCGATGCGCCGTCCATCGGCGTGATCAGCGTGATCGACGGCGAATACCCCGGATCCGACGCCAGATACGGGATCGACAACCGGCGCGCCGGACTCGTCGTTCGCAGGCCGCCCAGGTCCAACCCCTCCGCCCGTCCTCCCCGCTGGCTGATATCGATCCGCAGGACATGGCCCGCCAGGGCGAGCTGACAACGCAAGCCGTCATCGTACTCGACAAACAGTTCATCGCGATCCACCCGCTGGACCACCACCCGTCGCGGTGAATCGGCGGAGGCCAGCGTGTGCGCGCCATACACCGGAACGGCGATCCGCTCGCCGGCGCACAGCAGTTGCAGACTGGACGGGCCCTCATCCGGCTTGATCTCATACGCATAAGGGACGCCATCCATCTCGTATGAAAAGCGGAAGCCGCCCTGCTCCATCCTCGACAAGGCCGCCGGGTGATTCAACGGCGCCGGCTCCGGCATCACGGATTGCGCGCGGACGGGAAACGGCAACGTGCCATCGCCCGTATTGAATCCCGTCGACTGCCCCGGCCCCGGAGGGATGGAGCGACGCAGTCGCGAAGGATAAGGGAGCGCATGGAACGTCTCCGTGTAAAACGCCAGGGAGTCGATAAACAGCTCGGCCCCTTCCGGCGCGTACAGATGGCCGAATTCCAGACCGTCAAACTGAAAGGGATGCCGCAGGGGACGCTCGGGCTCGCCGGGAAAACGTCGATTGACCAGCGCCCAACCGGATTCCTCCACCCGCGCCAGCGGCAGACGAACGGCGGCGCCGGACGCGTCCGTGACCAGCGCGTGAATGTCAACCGGATGATCCGCGATGGACGGCGCGCCGTACACCCACAGGTTCACGGCCGTGAAATATTCGGGGATCGGCAACGGCGCCGGCGGCCGCGCCACGACCCGGCCGGTCCGCGATGTGGACAGGTAGGACAATTTGCCGACATACAGGCCCCACAGTTGCTTGTCCTGTGAGCGGCCGAACGATGCGCGAACCGGCGGATCCGCTTCGACGGTCCACCCCATCAGGCCCTCAAAATCGATCAACGGCCCGTGATCCTCCAGGCGATCCGTCCAGATCAGTTCGTACGGGCGGTGATCGAACGCGCGGTGCGAAGGAATATGCTCGGCGATCTCGGGCGGCGGCGCTTCCGGCTCCGGTATCGGCCGACGCAGAATGGCACACCCGGTAACGGCCAGCAGGCCGGATAGTATTGCGCAAATTAGTCGCATGACACATTTCCCCGCGGGTGGTTCTCCCGGCACATATCGCCATCCTCACCGCCATACCCCATCTCTCTTCGGAGCGCGGCTGTATGCGAAGGACCAGCCGCAGCCATCCGCCACTCACGCCCCGTCACCGCTGAAACACGATGAATTTCCGGCAGATGAAATTGATCATGACCGACGCGAGAATATTACCGAACTGCGACAGGGTCGTCGTCATTTCCATGTACCGCATCAGGATTACGCCAAACTGCACGCCGATCACCAGGCTGACGATCGACACGATGAAGAACAGCGTCACCTCCACGGCGCGCCGGTGGCGCCCCGGATGAAAAACCCAGTGGAAGTTGATCAGGTAGGCCACCAGGTTGGAGAACAGGAAGGCGATCCCGTTGTTGATCTTGAAGTAGAGCCGGCGGGTCGATTCCTCCATGACCGGCATATCAACCTGGAACAGATTAACGAGAAAAGCGTCCGGATTCTTGTCCGGCAGCAGGGCCGGGAACAGCCAGAGCGACGCCGCGAAGAACACGACGAGATGCGTCCCGGTCGCGATCACGCCGCCGATCCCGTACTTGATGAACTGGATCGAGACATGCGCCTCGCGCTGGGTAAATTGTCTGATGATCTCTTTCATGTGTAACAAAGAGCCGACACCCTATGAAACTTTGGCCGCAGTGGCAAGGTGGAAGCGGCGGGATGCCGCTTCTAGAGGATCAGCAGATTCACTTCCGGCGGGCAATTGAACCGGATGCCGTGCAGGTTTCCGATGCCGCGGGTGATATGGATTACGCGTCCTTCCCATTCATGGAGGCCCTCGTACATGGTCGTATCATGCACCGGCAGGATCGGCGCCCCCACAAACGGAATACGCACCTGGCCGCCGTGTGTATGACCGCATAGCAGCAGATCCCATGCACGGTCCTTGAGGAATCGCTTCGTATCGGGATTATGCGACAAGACGATATGTCGCTCTCCGGGCGAAGGGTCGAATGAAAAAGCCCGGGACACATTCAAGTCGCCTGCCCAGTCATCACCCAACCCGGTTATACGCACCGTTTGTCCACGCACGTCAAACGTGCCGGAGTCATTGTGAAGAACCCGTATGCCGCTATCCTCCAGCAAACGACGCACCGCCGAGCCATCCCGATAGCCCCCGCGCACCAACGCCCACTGGCCGCCGTCGTGATTACCGAGACTGGCGAAGGTCGGCGCATAGGCCGGAAGACGAGCCAACTCCCGGCGATACGCCTCTTCATCAAAGAGATGCTTGGTGATGAAATCGCCGGTCACGCAGATGAGGTCCGGACGAAGCGACAACCCCTTGTGGATCCCTGCGGCGATGAAGGACAGCGGAACATAGCGCGAAAGATGGAAGTCGGAGATATGCAGGACGCGCAGCGGTTCGCGCGGCTCCTTGCCATTCAGGCGCACCTTCAGCACCCGCCGCCGGATCATGCGCGGCTCGATATAGCGCGCGTAGAAGGCCCCACCCGAGCCCATGGCGGCCACGCCGAACGCGCCGGCGACAAACTGTCTGCGGGTGATACGCATGATCTTCCGGACATGTAGACGCTCGAGCGGCGGAAGTGTTCAATCGTAGCCACCGTCGCAAAACGGTGGATGACGATTATCGAGAAGCCACGTTGCTCACGCAACGCGGCTACATGGTTGCACAACGTGAGCCGGCTCGTTTCTTGCCGCGTCCTTTGCGCCTCGTCTTACCTCCGCGCCTTTGCGTTAACCCGCCGGGCCAGGATCCGCGTTGATCCACGTCCTGATCTCGTCGGACAGACCCGTTACCTCGGCCAGCAGGCATTCGGTCTCTCCGTGTTCCGTCGGCACGGTCAATCGTTCCCCCGCCGCGCGGCCTTCCAGCGCCTTCGCCATCTTTGAATCGCACGAAATAATACCCAGAGACTCGTCGCGATCCCATACACCGAGAATCACATACCGTTCCTTCCCGTTGTCGCCGTAATCCAACATCACGGTGGTTCCCGGACCGGCCTTGTCAGACGGGTACCCCTCGAAATCCGTCGGGTTCACGGCGTTCAACATCTGCTCCAGCTCCGCCTTCCGCCGCATCAGGATGCCCTGCATCTCCTTCGCGGCCTTGAACTCGTGGTTCTCCCGAAGATCGCCGTAACTGCGCGCCACGCCGATTTCCTTGCTGTTCTTCGGAATCTCCACGGTCGTGATGTGCACGAGCTGGCGCTGACGCGCGGTAAAACTGCGCTGGGACGTGTACACGCCCTTCTTGCGATCCGATCCCGCGTCGGCCGCCGCGTCCGTCATGACCCGCTCCAGTTTCGGATATTGTTTAATGATGTGGCCCAACACCGACCGGCGGTCCATCGCCGGCCAGGCCGGCGATTCCTTGATTCGTTGCATGTACGCCCATTGCTGGGCGTCGTCCATCGCGTCAAACAGGAAGCGGATGAAATCCTTTTGGCGGTACTTTTCACGCAATTGGTTTTGTGTCTTCAGGGTATCCCCGGCCGCGTCCTGTTCCATCGCGGTCAGGACCAGTTGCGCGTACTGGTGCGGGGAGCCCAGACCCCACGTCGCGATCCGGTCCGGATGACGCGCCACCCATGCCATGATCTGGATGTCCGGCTGCTTCTGCGCAAAGATGGCCTGTACCACGCCGCGAGCAATCTCCTCCGCCCCGTCCGCCATCAGCAGATCCATCGCCTCGCTGAGCGAAGTGGAATCGAATCGGGTCAGGTTATCCCGCAGGAGCGACTGGGCGCGCTCGCGATCGTGTTGCAGAAGGAATTGGATCAGGCGCCGCGTTTCGCGTATCGGCAATCCCGCCAACGTTGAAACCAGCGTGTCGGCGTGAAAAAACTTTTCGGCGGTGCCGGTAAAATGTTCCGCCGCGTCCGCGACCCCGCATCCGTGTGTCAATAATACCGCCCGCGCCCGGATCACCGGTTGCTTCGCCGTCGCGCCCTTCAACACAAAGGACAACCGGTCGGCCACGATCTGCTTCTCCTCCGCGCTCCACTCCGAGGGCGGTCGCGCGGAGGACAGATCCTCCACGGCGTCGAGGATCGCCGCCATGTCCCGCAGATCCGCGAGCGAGCGGACCCACGCCTCATCGTACGACACTTCCTGCGAAAGCACCTGAAGCGGATCGGTCCGCTTGGCCGGTATGACGAATTTCGGATCGTCCTTCAGGGTCTTCCGCGCCCGCTCCCAGAACGGCTTCCAATCCTTATCGGCGAGAAACATCGGGCAGAACGCCTCCTGTAATTGCGCCATGTTGAGCGGGCCGAGACTGCGGATCATCCAGCGGATCGCTTCCGCGGGCTGGTCGCGGAGGACGGCCGCGACCTGCACCTTGTCATTGTGATGCGCGACATAAATATGATCGGGCGGCAAAATGCGCACCGTCTCCGCCGCATAGGCGAAGGTCATTTCATGTTCGCGCTTGCGGTCAAAATCGATCTCGACCTTCTCATAGAACGGATCGACGCGTCGCACCAGGCCGAAGCCCCACGTCTTGTCCATGCAGGGCGTACCCGGCTTCAACGCGCGGAGAAGATGAAGCCGCCGGAAACATTCCGCGACCGGCGCGCCCTGTTCCACGCCGATATTCTTGACCATCGCCCGGTGATCCGGCGTATCGCCGAGTACGCGCGCGATTTCCCGAGGCCAAGCGGAGCGGGCCATCGCGGCTTCGGCGCCATGGCTCAGGCGCCACGCGAGGATATCCAGCGCATCGTCGCGCCGGTTCCGGGACACCAGCGCATCCTGCAGGAGTTCCGCCAGGGCCAGCGCCTGATCCGCATCACCCTGCGCGCGGAAGGATTCCAGTACGCGGCGACAAGCCGGCAGATCCATATCCGTCAGATCCAACTGAGCGAGAAACCATTCCTCGCCCTGCGCAATCAGGTTCTGGTCGGTTGTATTGCTCATATCCGCTCACGATGATTTCATTTTTACATTACGTCAAGAGTGGGTTGTGTATCATTCTCCCTCTTTCTTCGGAGCGCGGCTGTGTCCGAAGGACCAGCCGCAGGCATCTGCCCAATACGTCCTGCGGGTGGTTCTCCTTCGTCGAACACACCCGCGCTCCGAAGCCCAGCGCAAATCGCGATCCACGCCGCCTTACCCGCCCCTCCTCTTTGGAGCGCGGCTGTGTCACGCTTCGGGACCAGCCGCAGGCATCCGCCCAATACGTCCTGCGGGTGGTTCTCCTTCGTCGAACACACCCGCGCTCCGAAGCCCATCGACATCAACGCGCTTCCAGATATTCCTCCTCTTTGGAGCGCGGCTGTGTTCCGTCTGCGGAACCAGCCGCAGGCATCACCCCGCGCCCCGAATCACCAATCGCCCGCACGCATCTCGCCGCCGCGCACTGCTCCACGGCCAATCCCGCGCGCGGGTAACCAACCCGGCCTTCACCGGATTCTCCTCAATATACCGCATCGTTTCCCGTTCATGCTCGGCATCCCGCATGAACGTATCCCAGTACTCCGCTTCCCAGAATCGCCCTCGACGATCCAGTAGACGATTCGCCCTGGGCGCCGTGTATTTCTTCCAGCTTTCGACCACTCGACGCATCGGTGTGTTCATCGTCTCGAACAGCGCATGAACATGATTCGGCATCACGCACCAGGCGCGGAGTTTGTATCGGTCTTCATGGAAATGAATCAAAGCGGATTCCACGCATTCCGCAACGGCTGGATTTCGGAGGTACGCGCCGCCGTGACCCTGATCGAGTGCGGCGTCGATCTCGCCATCCTCTCGTTCGCCTTCGGACAGGTCGGACAGACTGTCGAAGAGACAGAACGTTACGAACTGTACCAGACCCGGCTCGTCGCGATGCGGAAGATAACCCCGTTCGTGCCATCCGTGGAAACCCTTTGCCATCGCATCGACATCCACCGGATCACTCAAGTTCATCCGGTTCACCAATTGACGAACACCGGGATTGATCGGAACGGCGTTGGGACGGCGCAACTGATTTCGCTCCCGTGTCATGGTCGCATGATAGCCGTGATCGGCGGACACCACAAGGTAATGTACAGGCCGTTTTCTGCGGGTGGTTCCGAAGCACATCCGGATCTGCTTCCTCTTCGGAGCGCGGCTGTGTCCGAAGGACCAGCCGCAGGCATCTGCCCAATACGTCCTGCCCCGCACGTGCGGGGCGCTCCGAAGCCCCACGCAAATCGCGATCCGCGCCTCCTTACCCAATCCTCCTCTTTCGCCGCGCGTCACGATACTGCGCGCTGAAATAATCTGCCGAGCTCAATATTTGAGAGGTGGCTGCGTATGTATACTCAGAGGATGAAAGTGCGGAGCAAGGCTTGACACGGATCGAGCAATACGAGATGGTAGCAGCATCAAATACGTAGATATACCTACTCAAGTGCAGGCGGTATTTTTTACGTGTGAAATATTTTACCTGCGTAATATGTTGATTAACAACGGATTGAAGCGCATAAAAAAATCAAAGAAAACGCTTTACTAAACATCGGGATCGGGTTACATTTTTTGAAAATAAATGGTGACAGAAATCACGAACCCTGTGTACATTAACAACCAATAAGGAATGCACATGACCACACATATCGCCTCGCGCGGCACCACGAGGATCCTGATGGGTCTTATCGGAGTGGCGTTCATCGCTTCCTCCACCCTCGCCCAGCAAGCCGTCTACTCCGTCAACGTCGTCGGATTCCAGAAAGTGCCGGTGGAGCAAGGACTGGACATCCAGTCCAATCCGTTCGAAGGGATGCTTATTCGCGATGTTGCAGGCAATGATGGTGTTTATGGAAATGCCCTTGATGTCGCAGATAATGTTCTCTTGTATGATCCCCTTACTCAAAACTACCAAGTATACTATCTCCGCTCGCATTCCAGCATTGGTTATCCGGAATGGCGGCAGGATCCAAATTGGGCGACCAATGTTTATATTCAGCCCGGTCAGGGTTTCTTCTACCGCAGTCGGGCGTCAGGAACGCGCACGAATATTGTGGCGGGTGACGTCGTTATGGCGGCTGCTATCACTAACACAATACGCCCTGGGTTACAGTTACTTGCCTATCCGTTCTCAACCAGAACACTGCTTTCCGACATGAATTTGAAAAACGGAGTGTATGGGAACGCCCTCGATGTTGCTGACAATGTAATGGTGTATGACGTGGGCACTCAGAACTACCAAGTCTATTACCTGCGGTCCCACTCAAGCATCGGTCATCCCGAATGGCGACAGGATCCGAATTGGGCTACAAATGTCTATATCGAAGCCGGGCAGGGCTTCTGGTTTCGAAGCCGTTCTGTATCAGCCTATGAATGGGTGGAGAACACACCATATCCAGACCTCTAAACACATCTAACACAACAATACAGGAGCTAGTGCATAATGAGAAAGATATTGGTAATCGCAACTCTGACAGCTGCCTTCATGTCTGCGCCTACATCTTGGTCCGCCCTACAATGGGGAAGTGGCATCAATGTGATAACGGATTTTGATTCGAATCCTGTCGCGACAAGTGATTCATTTGATCCCACTGTGGGTGCCTTTGCTCAGCTAATCCGTATTTTGGTTGGTACGGATCCGTACAACTTTGTCGCCAGTGGCTCGGGCATCGACACCTTTAATGAGCAAGTTCTTGATGTCATGTACTCTGGCCAATATGACGATTTGGCGGACCCTGGTACTTTTACGTTTACACCCACGCCCATTTTGAACAACTCATCGTTCAACGGATGGTACTATGTACGCGTTTTTGACTCTCCTCAAGCGACCTTAGCTGACTGGAACGAAGGCACAGACGCTCCGATTCCTTCTGGCGCGCAATACTACTTCCAGTCCAATCCGTATCAGTACACTCATAACGAACTGGAAACATCCATCTTCAACTTCGGCTCCGGCCAGACATTGAACGCGATTCCCGAACCCGGAACGATGGCGTTGTTGGCGGCCGGTTTGATCGGCGTCGCCGCGATTCGCCGCAAGCGTCTCGCCGCCTGAATCAAATTCTGAACCTTGCCAAGCGGCCCGGTCCTGATGGACCGGGCCGTTTGCGTTATACGCCGGAACACGGTTTGTCTGTTACCTCTTCGGAGCGCGACTGTGTCACGGCCGCTTCGGCCGAGACCAGTCGCAGGCATTTTGCCCAATACATTCTGCCCCGCACGTGCGGGGCGCTCCGAAGCCCGGCAGAAATCGCCATCCACGCCGTTGTACCCCCCCTTGTCAGTAAGCGTCACGCCAAGCCTCTCTTGCTGATCTATGTATAGGCGTCATAGCG
>CAYRPR010000003.1:0-27991 GCA_964425945.1 uncultured Verrucomicrobiota bacterium
TGATCATCAGCGCGACCAGCACCGCCCAGCCCAAGCCACGCCCTATCAATCGAACCGACATGTAGTGTCTCCTGAAGTATGGTTCCCGTCGTCCCGGGAACGAGGTTCCAGCCATAATCACGTCATCATAGTCCAGGATGACAGGGTTTGCAACTGCCGACGAAGACGTGTAGGCTATAGTATCAATCCGCTATGAAGGCGCTGTGCCGCAGGCGTGAGGGGCCGAACGGAACGCAAGGTTTTTTATCATGGTGATGAACGCGACGGCCGCCCGAGCCCTGATCTTATCGCTGACAGGCGGCGTCCGGATGTTGTACTGTGCATTTTGGGGCGCCGGACCGGCGCGAGCGTCGGTCTTCCGGCGTGAAGCGATTTTACTCATGAGTGATACGAATAAAGAGCGGGCCAGGGTTTCGGATGACGCGTCCGCCACGCAGGCCGGGTCCGTTTATTACCGTCAGATGGCGAGACCGCGGCGCCGGGTACCGCCTCCGCGCATGTCACCGCCGGGCAAGTCCGCTTCCAAGAAAGGCAATGTCGGACACGCGATCCTGGTATCGAACATCCGCACGTTCACCATCGTGGCGGTGGTCATGGGCGGGCTGACGATCTTCGCCATGCATCTGGCCAACAAGAACTGGCAGGCCCTGCAGGCCCGGGCCTACAGCCGGTCGGCGGCACCCAGTCCCGCCGCCGGTGCGCCGGCCCCGGCGCGGGGCGATGCCATCGGTATTGTCATGGGGACCGAAGAGCGGCCGGACCGGCCCCAGGTGCGCACGGAGCTGGATACCGACGCCATGCGCCGCGCCCTGTTCATGGCCAAACGCGCCGAAGCGCTCGCCTCCGCCGGCAACTACGCCGAGGCGGTCGAACGATACCGCGACGCGCTGAATATCTGGCCGTATCTGACGCAGGTATGGGGCCAGATGGGCAAACTGTATCTGACGTTGAAGGATTATCCGAAGGCGCAGATTGCGCTGGAACGCGCGGCGGAAGCCGATCCGGGCAATCCGGAAGTCCTGAACGATCTCGGCGTGTCGTACTTGTACCAGAACCGGATCGAGCCGGCGCGCGACATTTTCGAAACGGTGGCCGATCTCAATCCCCGGTTTGCGCCCGCCTACTTCAATATGGCCCTGTGCCATCTCGCGCAGGAACGCACGGACGAGGCGGAAGAGATGCTGGACCAGTTCCTTCGCCTGATGCCGAACGAACCGCAGGCGCTGAAGGAGCGGGCCTACCTGTACGCGGTCAAGGGCGACTATGCCGCCGCGCTCGAACGGCTGAAGACCGCGCTGACCGCGGCGCCGGCATGGCCGCCGCTGTATTTCGATGCCGCCGCCGCGGCGGCGTTGATGGGCCGGATCGACGAGGCCATCCGCTATCTGGACAAGGCGGAGGCGCTGACCAACCCGAGCATTGTCTATCGCATGTATCAGCAGGCCGCCTTCCGCGAGATTCGGATGACCGAGCCCGGCCGGTTGTTCGAGAAGAACCTGGCCGAACGGACCCGGGAACTCATGGCCGCTTCGACGAGCGAAGAAGCGACGATCGGCCAGACCGAGCCCATGCTGTCCTCGCCCGACACCCGATAGATCCGTGCCGCGATTCCTGGAATGACGCAAAAAAGCCAACATGATATTTACGGGACCCGGCGCGGCGCGACCCGGTCCGCCCCGGCGGTCACGGAAGGGTCTCCGGATGATTCCTTCGGCAAACTCTGGCTGGAGGAACTGCGGAAGAGTCGCCGGAACGCGATCCTGTTCGGCGCCGTCGTGTTCGGCTTCGCCTTGCTGATCGTCATCATCTTCTTCCAGCAGTACCTGTTGATGAACCGGCCGAGTTTCGAAGAGAGCCGATCGCCGATCCGGATGATTTCCGTGGACCCGCACGAGACCCGGCCGGCCCGCGTCATGTCCTATCTCGATTTCTCCATCGACCGGGAAAGCATGTTCCTGCTGGATGAGCTGCAGGAAAGCACGCCGCTGACGCGCGTGGAAGCCAGCGACATGCCGCTCAATGCGGACTGGATCAAGCAGGCCGCCTATCACGTGGTCATGGCGGAGAAGGCGGAACGCGAACAACTGATCGAAACCGCGCTGGCGCACTACGGGCACGCCGTGCGCATCTTTCCCGGCCTGAAAGGGATTCACAGCCGCATCGGCCTTCTACAGATGCAGCGGAAGGCGTATGCGGACGCGGCGAAGGCGTTCGAGGTCGCCCGCGAGGAGGAGGTCATGTCGTTCGGCATCGCGAACAATCTGGCTGTGGCCTACATGCAACTCGAACGGAACGACCGGGCGGAAGAAAATCTGCTGCAGGCGATCCGTCTCCGCCCGTCCTACTCGCCCGCGTACTTCAATCTGGCGCGATTGTACGAACGCAGCGAGGATCTCGACAAGTCGGCCGATTATTACCGTCAGTTCATCGAGATGGAGCCGGAGAATCTGGGCGCGATGATGTCCTATGCGCAAGTGCTGATCCTGTTGCGGAACTGGCCGGAAGCGGTACATCAGTTGCAGGAACTGAGCCGCGTCACGCCCGAATCGCCGCCCGTGCAATTCCGGCTGGCGCAGGCCCTCTCCCATACGGGGAATCGTCAGGGCGCGATCGACGCGCTGTACCGGGCGGTCGCCCTGGTGGATCCGCGCAACGCGCTCGCGTGGCTGTCGCGCAACGAGTTCGACCTGATCCGGTCCGAGCCGCGTTTCCAACAACTCGTCAACGAGCTGAGCTCCGGGCGGCGGTGATCCGGTAATCCGGGTCCAACCCGGGCACACCCCCCCGTTCCCGCCAGCGAATGCGCACCGCGCCGTGATCGTCCGTACGCCAGACGGGCACGCCCCGCCGCTCCGCGCGCATCAGCACATCGCGATCCGGGAATCCCTGCCGGTTGTAACGCCCGACCGCGATCACGATCTGTTCGGGATCAACCGCGTTTAACCACTCCTCACTCAGCACACCGAGCGCGCCCTGATTGCCCACGACGACCACCTGCGCAACCGGTTCAACCGGCCGGGTAAGCGCCTCGCGTTCCGATCGTTCATTGGCGCCGCCCATCAACAGAACGGATTCGCCGCCGCGTGTGAGGCGCAGGATCAGCGAGGCGTCCGCGGCCCGCCGCGCGCGGGGACCGGGCTCCGGATGCAAGACCTCCCATTCCACGCCCAGCCGCCAGCGACCGGTCATCCCGGCCGCGCGGTGAACCACGGGCACCCGATACTGCTCCGCCAGGTCGAACAACTCCCCGCGCGTGGGGGTCCGCGCATCGTCCGGACTCAACCACAGTTCGCCCACCGGAAACGTCTCGAGGATCAGCGCCGCGCCACCCGCGTGCGGGGCGGACGGATTGCTGATGGTCAGCGCGTCCAGACGGTTGATCCCCTGCGCGCGCAGATAGGCGATCACGCGATCCGCGCGGAAACGCGGACCCGCGTCATACAACCACGCGCCCGATCCGCGCGCCTTGATCAGGACCGCGTGGCCGTCGCCGGCATCCAGCACGTGAATATCCACGCGGCGATCCAGCACCTGCCACGCCAGGACGCCGGCCACCCATGCGCCGACCGCAACCAGCCCGATGCGGCGCGAACGGCGTCCCGCCAGCACCAACCCACCGAAGATGAGCGCATACCAGGGCAGTATGTGCGGCCAGGACGGCGACTCGACGTACCGGTAGCCGCCGGGCACCTGCGACAAGGCGTCCACGAAACCGATCAGTCCGGAGATGAAAAGGCGGTTGGCGTGATTGAACACCTCGGCCATCCACAGCGAAAGCGGCGCCGTCAACAGGGACAGGCAGCCGGTCAATACAACGACAAACGCCGACGGAATCACCAGCAGATTCCCGACGAGCGCAACGGGCGCGAAGATGTTGAAGTAGTACGCCGTCAGCGGAGCCGACGCGAACCAGGCGGCGATGGAGGCGACCAGTAAACCCGCCGTCCAGCGCAACAACCGGCGCGGCAGGGCATCGCGCGGAGCCATGGCCCGGGTCATGAAGGGATCGGGTTCGGCCCACGGCAGGATCCGGTCGGCCAGCAACGGATACAGGCGCACCAGACCCGCCACGATTACAAAGGAGAAGATGAATCCCGGGGCGACCAGTTGGACCGGATCCACGATCAGGATCAGCATCGCCGCCAACGCCAGGGCCGACGGCACGTCGGGCCGTCTGGCGAACAGAAACGCGCTGAAAAAGACCACGGCCATCACGCAGGCGCGGACGGCGCTGGGACGCATCCCGGTCATGATCGTGTACAGGATCAGCATCGGTGTGAGGACAAGCGCCCATCGCGTGGTGGACACGCCGGCGGACTTGAGCAACGCAATGATGAGCGCGGCGAACACACCCACATGAAGTCCGGAAATGGCGAAGATGTGCAAGGTGCCGGTGATGGAAAAGAGTCGATGCAGATCCTCCGGAACCTCTTCGCGGTATCCCAACAACAGCGCGCGAAGAATGCCGCGCTGGTCCGGAAAGGCCTCCAGGCCGCGCCCCAGGTGCTCCGCGCACACGCGGCGGGCATTTACGCAGAACGTCATGAGCCGCGAGCCGTAACCCTCGCCCACGCGGCGCGCGTCCGCTCCATGCGCGACGAGGCGGTAGCGCGGCAGGAACGCCCACGGAATCGAGCGGGGCGCCAGATCGGTCAGGACCCCCGTCACGTGCCACCGGTCGCCATACGCCGGTTCGACGCCGGCGACGGATGTCCGCCACTGAACATCCACCAGGCCGCTCGCTTTCTGCCAATGGCCCACGCGGTTCTGTCCTTCCAGCCGCAGGCGGAACCGATGTATCCCCTCACCGGGGCGTTGATGCGGTTCGCGGTGGGGATCGGACACAATGACGCCGACCAGACGGGCGTGTTCCCGACTGCGCGTCATCAGCGAGCCCGGCTCGTTCGGCGCGGGGTGATGCATATGCCATGTGGCGTGCGCCCAGGCAGCCAGCAGGAGGCAGATACCCAGCGCGAAGTTCCCGCGCTCTTCCGCCCGCAGGAACCACGCGGCGACGAGGGCGCCCCACGCGCCGGCCAGCAGAAGGGGGGCGGGTACGGCGAGAAACAGTCCGGCCAGCGCACCGGCGATGAAGCAGACGGCGACGCCCATCATGGGCCGGCGTACGGGCACCGCGCGATGCGTGTCGGTCCGCGCCGTGTCAACCGGCGATGGGATGGCTTCGTTCGCGTTATCGGGTTGCCGGAACAACCGTCTCCCAGAAGAAATTCAGCGGGTGGTGCGCTCCTACCGGCTGGGCGTTGCGCAGGGCTTCATAGACATATTCCTTGGCCTTGCGCACCGCCTCGTTCATCAGTTCGCGCCCGGCCAGATGGGCGGTAAGGGCCGCGGAAAAGGCGCACCCGGCGCCGTGGGTCTGGATCGCGTTGACGCGCGGCGTCGAAAAGATGAACTCCTCGCCCTCGTCATACAACACATCCACAACCTCGTTCCCCGCCAGATGTCCGCCTTTGGCCACGCACGCCACATCGAAGCGGTCTCCGATCTCACGCGCCGCGGCGCGCAGTTCGTCAATCGAGGAAATGGTTCGTCCACACAGGATCTCCGCTTCGTGAAGATTGGGCGTCACGACGCGGGCTTTCGGAAGCAATTCGCCGCACAGGGCTTCGATCGCGTCGGCCTGCAGCAGGCGGGCGCCCGACGCCGCCACCATGACGGGGTCCACGACCAGGATGGGAATGCCCTCCCGGATATCCTCGGTCGCGACCGTATGGATGATGTCCGCCGAATAGAGCATGCCGGTCTTCGCCGCGCGAACGGGAAAACTGTCGCAGACGGCCTTGATCTGCTTGTACACCATCTCCGGGTCCAAGGCCGTGATGCCGGTGACCTCGAGCGGATTCTGTGCCGTCACACAGGTCAGCGCGCTGGCGCCGAACACACCGACCGCCGAGAAGGTCTTGAGGTCCGCCTGAATCCCCGCGCCGCCGCCGCTATCGGAACCGGCAATGGTGAGGACCACCGGAACGGCGTCGTCTCTGTCGTTGGACATCGTGTGAGTCATGGCTATACCCCTATCCTAGCCGGTACACAGTCCCTGCGTCAAGGGAATCGGAGCGTGCCGGCTTCAACCGGGGCGGAGGGAATCAGTACCGTTCCATGCCGGGGAAGAACGGACTGCCCTCCCAGGGTTGGGGGGTGTTCCACGGCATATCGGAATCGTCGCGCCCCCGCGGCGAGGTCGTGGCGCAACCGGCCACCAGGATCAGGCCGGCGATCAGGGGAAACCAACCAAACAGTTTTCGGCGCATCGTGTTCACAGAAGCATTACATGGCGGCCGGCCACAGGGACGGATCCGCCTGATAGTGCAGCCATTCGACGACCTGCAACCCGATCAGGCACAGGAAAAGTATCACCGTCAACAACGCGAGTATGCCCATCCACTTCATGCCGGCCTTCCTTAATATAAGACCGTATCGCCGCGGCGCAAGGGCCGCACCAGCCAATCGTTCAGGATTTCGGCGATGGCGAAATGATCCTCAACCGAACTGATCCGCACCTTGCCGACCAACTCGTCGCGGCGATGCACGAGCATCTCGGCGTTGACGCCCAGCCCCTCTTCACTGCCGATATCCAGAATCACGAAATTCCAGTCGGGATTCACCGCGAGGATCCGGCCGGACAAGCCGTAGGGAACAACCGGCTGACTGTCGTCGCCGGTCAACTGCAGAATGAGTTTCTCCAGGCTCTTGATCTGATCGTTCAACGTGACGATTTCATCGCTCAAATCGCGCTTCTCTTCTTCCGCCTCGGCCAATTGGCTTTCGAGGCTGGAAATGCGGGATTCCAGAGACGCCTTGTCACGTTCCAACTGGGCGATCTGCTGGTTGGCGCGCGCGATCTCCGCCTCGCGTTCACGCACGGTATCCTCCAGGCGGGCAATCTGCTGCCGCGCGGCCTCCAACTGGTTCTGCGTGATCCGCAGCTCTTCGCGCGTCTGTTCGAGATCCAGCTTCGTATTCGCCAGGTCCAGGATCGTGTCCTGCAATTCCTGATACATATTCCCCGCGAATACATTGAGCCGGTTGAGGGCCGCCTGCATGGTGGCGTAGTCCTTCAGCTGTTCCAACCGGATGTCGTCGAAATGGATGCTACGGGCAAAGGACAAGGTGGAGTTCTCGAGGCGCTGGGTCCGGCCCTTGATGATTTCACGCTGGTTGAACAGCATGATGCCGAAGGTCAGGGACACGATACTGAGGATCAGGAGGACGACGATCAGAGGTTTCAGCATTTTAGCCATGACGGTAAAGCCCCTTTATCAAGATGATCATGTCGAAATATAGGGCCGCCGTCTTGAAAATGTCAACCCTGGTTTCGGCGCAAGGGGTATCGACCCGGCCAAGCCGGACGGGAAATCGCATGTCACGCTGAATGGGCGGCGTGGGCGGCCTTCCAGCGCTCGACCAGGCCCATCTCGATCATGGCTTCGCCGATCTGCACGGCGTTCAACGCGGCGCCCTTCCAGAGGTTGTCGCCGGAAACAAACAGGGCCAGCCCGTTGTCGCCGCCGTCATCCCGCCGGACGCGTCCCACCAGGACGTTCTCGCGCCCGGATGAGTCCACCGGCATGGGATACTGCGCATGATCCAAATCATCGACCAGGTCCACGCCCGGCGACGAACGCAGGATGTCCCTGGCCTCGTCCGGCGCCAGCGGCGACTTCAGTTCCAGATGAAGCGCCTCACTGTGACCGTTGATCACCGGCACCCGCACGCAGGTGGTCGAGACGCGAATCGAATGGTCCCCCAGGATCTTGTGGGTTTCGCGACGCATCTTCTGTTCCTCGCTGGTTACGCCCGGCTCATCCTTGACGCCGCCGATCTGGGCCAGGACATTGAACGCGATCGGGTGCGGATACACCTCGTTCACGACCTCCTCGTTACGGGCCCAGGCGCGCACCTGATTCTCCAGTTCGGTTACCGCCGCCGCGCCGCTGCCGGACACGGCCTGGTACGTACAAGCCACCATGCGACGGATACCGACCGCGCGATGAATCGGGGCCGCGGCCATCAAGGCTATGATGGTACTGCAATTGGGATTGGAGATGAAGCCCTCATGCGAGCGCAAGACGTCAGAGTTGATCTCCGGGATTACGAGCGGCACACGGGGATCCATCCGGAAATCGTCGCCGTTGTCGATGACGATGCATCCCCGGTTGACGGCTTCCCAGCCGAGTGTCTGGGACGCGCCCTTGTCGCCCTCGGTGCCGGCAAAGAAGGCGAAGTCCATCCCCTCGAACGCGTCGGGCGAAGCGGTCTTCACCTCATAGTCGTCCCCGTCGATCGTCTCGATTCGTTCGCGACGAGCGAGAAGGGTCAGTTTTTTGACCGGAAAATTCCGTTTCTTGAGCAGGCGCACCATTTCGGTGCCGACCGCCCCTACTCCAACTATACATACATTATAGGATGACATGACCGTTTCTTCCTCTTACTGTCAACATAACCCTCGTGGGGAAAATTCAAAATTCAAAATTCGAGACCAATCCGAATGAGTCAATCCAGAAACATCCAAGTCCCGCTTGCTTCCGGGGTTGTGGAATCAATTCGGATTTCGTTACTCGGACTTGGCGTGCCATGAAGTGAACGCTTCGTTCTACTTCATGGCGTCCCCAACGGGAATCGAACCCGTGTTTTCGGGATGAAAACCCGATGTCCTAGGCCTCTAGACGATGGGGACACACCGCGGAATCGTTCAGATTCGGCGGTGTAACCTACCATAATAACCCCGCCCCGCAACCAAATTCGGAGATGGAAAAGAAAGCGGGCCTCCGTTTCCGGAGGCCCGTTTGTCAATCCTTTCGGATGGATCGATCTTACGCGCGACGACGGCGCAGATAGACCATGAATCCACCGGCCAGGCCCAACCCGATCAGCGCAAAGGTGCCGGGTTCGGGAACAACCTGCAGGTCGTCAAAGTACATCTGGCGCTCGGTGAAGTCGTTGTCCGCCGCGTTGTAGTACATCGCGAAGCCGCTCGGCGCGCCATCCACCGTGAAGGTGTCATCAAAGCTCTCGGAACCGTCGCGACCCGTACCGAACACGCGCAATGTCGTGGCGTTCAGGTACTCGAAGCTCAACAGCATGGCGGCGGTGCCGTAGTTGTCGAACATCGGATTGCCGTCGATCGTAATGGCGGCACTGTTGCCCATGTTGATGTTGATCTGGGTCGTACCGGCGAAGAAGTTGATTCCGCGGTTCGATCCCGCCGAGCCACTGTCGAAATTCACGCCCCACAGGAAGCTGAACGTGTCGCCCACATCCAATGCGCTGGCAAACGAACGCGAGACTTCCGCGTTGGCGCCCGATCCCGAGGGATTGGCGAAGAAACCAAAAGACTCGGTGCCCAAACCGCTGATGCCCGCCACCGTCGGATCGCCGATGAACACGCCCGCGGCGCCCGTGCCCTGCACATGATTGAACGCCCAGGCGCCGAAACCGGTGCCTTCATTGTCGTTGTCGTTCCATGATCCGCCGTAGTTGCTGGAATCATCGCTCGCCACCAGCGCATGAGCCATGCTCGCCGCCAGCGCGAAACCCGTTACCGCTACTGCCAACTTCCTGATACTCATCACACGTTGCACTCCCTTATAGTTGTTCGTGCACTGCATCCCACTGCAATTCTACGAGAACGGCTCGTAAAACCAAAATCGTTCAAGAAATATGGACACGATATAACACCGCGAAGGCCCGCCAAGTCAAACGTTTTTTACTGTTTTTTTAATCGTGCGCAATCTGCTGATAATCGGCAGGTTATGATTCGGTATTTACGGTGTTTCGCCGGATTGATCGGCATCCGGTTTGCGAACGTCAAACGCCCTTCTCCAGGAGGCGTAGGCGTCGGCTGACAGGATGTTCAGCTTATAAGGCGACTCCACGGCGAACCAGCCCCGAATGATCGGCATCCATCGAGGATTCAAGTCTTCTAGTACGGACAAGGCATCCGACTCCTTGCCCTGCTCCGCCAGGGCGCAGGCCAGAAGCAGTTGAGTCCCCATATGGTTCGGGTATCGCGAATCGCCCTCGCGCAAGAGCTGCTCGGCTTCGTCATGCCGACCCTCGTCCATCAATGCCGTCGCCAGCCGCATCCGCACGATCAGCCCATCGGAATGGCGCCGCAGAAGCCGACGTAAATCGGAAACGGCATCCGGGTCGCCGTCGCGATAGCGGGTGTACAGCGCGTCGGCGCGCACGGCGGAAGCGGTCACCCCCCACGCCGCGATCTCCGGGGACGCACCGATGCGCGCCGCATCCGCCCACTGCTCCTGTTGCATGGCGCGTCCCAGCGCCGAGAGCAAACGGGATACGCTTCGAAGACGTACCCGCATCGTTTCGACATCCGTGATCCCGGTCCGGGCATCATCGTAGAGTTGTTCCGGCGTTTCGCCGCTGGGCGAGAAAATCAGAAAATCCGGCGATGCGGCGGAGGCCAGCGGCGGCGCGACGTCAGCCCGTCGATCCCCCCCACGCAGAAGGAAATTACCCAGCCGCAAATAGCCCGTCTCCCCCAACAGCGCCAGCAGTTCGTCATGCTCCTCGGCCAGCCAGTCGGCCATCTGCGCGATATCCTGCGAGGTCAACGAACCCAAGGACTCCTGCACATGGTCCGGGCGATCGCTGGCGATGTACAGACACGCCAGATTGAAAAGCGTCGGTGTGTAGTACGGCTGCATCTCATCGGCGCGCCGCAGAAAGTCCTCCGCCTCGCTGAACCGTCCCATCCGAACCAGGACCCCGCCGCGTCCGGCCAGGAACGCCGCATTGTCCGGATCCAGTTCCGCAAGGCGCGACCAGTATTCGTCGGCGCGACTGTACAATCCCCTGCGCGCATAGATACGAGCGGCCAGAAAGAGCAATGTGACGTCGTCCGGCATCAGGCTCAACCCGAGATGCGCCTCGATGCCCGCCCGCTCGAATTCGCCGCGCTGGACATACGTATGCGCCCGGCGGACATGGCGCTGGAACTCCCTGGCGGCGTACGGCGATTCCTTGAACCATTCGTAAAACTCGCGCATCTGCTCCGCGCGGGGATCCCGGGGATCATCGGTCAACTGGATGTAACGGTCGTCGGTTTCCGGCGGCGGGGCGCCATGCACCGGCGGCGCCGCCATCGGGGTATACCGGCGGATCAGGGCCTCGCCGGTCTCATCCGTCAACCGCATACGGTAGTCAAACTCGCCCTCCTGCGCGGCCTGAACCCCCAGGACACACAGCAGATACAGTCCAGCAATAAGTTGAAGACGCATCATTTCAGTTCGGAGCGCAGAGCAATTTAACCGGTATTTTACCTACATCCGGGCGGTTCGCGACACCTAAATGAATCCGGCTACTATATGTCAATTAAATGTTCTCTATTTACATGTTCAAAGGATATTATACCATGCCGTGCAGTTACAGGTTCAGCGTATTACCCCATATGGTCAATGGGCGAAAAGGAGTTAAACGGTTCATCCCTTTTACCGGAAAGACAGCAGCATGAGAGAGGAAACACCTCAACGCACGACCATCAAGGATATCGCCCGGGAATGCGGGGTATCCCTAAGCACCGTATCCCTGGTGCTGAACGATAACCCGCGCATCAGCGAGAGCACGCGCCGCAAGGTGCAGGACGCGGTCCGCCGTTTCGGATATCAGCCAAACCATCAGGCGCGCGGCCTGGCGTCCCGTTCGAGCCGGATGATCAGCGTGGTGGTGCCCGACCTCAACCATGTGTTCGCCGACATCTACTTCGGTGAAATTGTCAGCGGCATTCATGATCGCGCCACCGAGGCGGACTATAAGATCCTGCTCGATGTTGCCAACGAACGCTTTCTCAACAACAAGGAACACCTGAATCTGTTCCGGTCCCGTCGCGCGGATGGCATGCTGTTCATCGCCTCGTCCATCCATCACAAGTATCTGCTCGATTTCGAGAACGAACCGCATCCGTTCCTGTTGGTCAATCACTACTTCCCGAACAGCAAACTGAATTACATCGCCGTCGACTACAAGGAGTCGGCGCGCCTGGCGGCCGATCACCTGGTATCGCTGGGCCATCGCGCCATCGGCGTAATCGCCGGCACGAACACGCATACCGGTCTCGATTTCCGCGACACGTTCCTCGCCCATTGCCGGAGTCTCGGGTTGACCGAGGAGGATACGCCCTGGGTCGACGGCGGACCGGATTGGAGCCAGGAAAACGGTTTCATGGCCGCCCGCCGACTGCTCGACCGTCACGGCAAACTGACCGCGATCATGGCCGCCAACGACCGGCTCGCCATGGGGGCGATCAGTTACCTGCGCACGAAGGACATCAAGGTGCCGCAGGACGTGTCGGTCATGGGACTGGACAACATCCCGCTGGCGGAGTTCTTCTCGCCCGCATTGACCACGGTGCATCACGATCTGTTCCAGATCGGCCGCGTGGCGTTCGACCGCATCCTCGGCATCTTTCGCGGGGACATCTCGTCCTGCCAGGAAGTGCTGCCGGTCAAACTGATCAAACGCGAATCCACGGGTCCCGCGCCCGCCCGATCCTGACCGGCTCCATGAGCGACGCGTCGATTGACCGGCTCATCGTGGACGGGTACAGCCTGATCCATCGTCATCCCGAATCGCGCGAACTCCTCGGCCGCAACCGGGATCTCGCGTGCCAGCGAATAACCCGCCTGCTTGATGAGTGCGCCGGTCTGATGGCGGCGCGTACGACGATCGTCTTCGACGGCCGCGGCCGCGCGGCGCAACCGGCCCCGCACGACGGGCCGACCGAAATCATCTACGCGCCCGCGCACCTGACCGCCGACACCGTGATCGAACGCATGGTCTGCAACGAGGCCGACCCCGCGCGTGTGCGGGTTGTCACATCGGACCGGCGCGAACGCGACACGGTCACCGCGGCGGGCGCGCAGGCCATGTCCTGCGGGGAATTTCTCGATTGGGCCGGGCGCCGCCGCGCCACGCCGCGCACCGCGCGCGGGAACAAGCGCGGCTTCACGCTCGGCGACCATTTCCCGGAATGAAACGACGGCTTGATCCCCGACGCTGATACGGGCCATATAGAGAAGCCATGTATACGCCGATCAATGAGCTCCGCCGCCACGCCGGCCAGACCGTCACTGTGCGGGGCTGGCTCTATGGAAAGCGTTCCGGCGGCAAGGTCATCTTCCTGCTGGTCCGCGACGGGACCGGCCTGTGCCAATGCGTCGTCGAGGCCGCCGCCGCTGAGGCCTTCGCATCCGCCGGCGCGATCGGACAGGAATCGTCGCTGGAAGTAACCGGTATCGTACGGCTCGATAACCGCTCGCCTGGCGGCGCGGAATTGGCCGTAACCGATTTGCGCGTCATGCAGTCATCGGAAAACTATCCCCTCTCCCGCAAGGCGCACGGTGTGGATTTCCTGATGACGCATCGTCATCTGTGGCTGCGATCGCCACGCCAGGTCGCCATCCTGCGCATCCGGCACACCTTGATCCGCGCCATGCGCGCCTTCTTCGATGATCGCGGCTTCACGCTGATCGATACGCCCATCCTGACGCCCGGCGCGGCGGAAGGCGCCGGTACCCTCTTCCCGGTGAAATGGTTCGACGAGCAGGAGGAAATTTTCCTCGCCCAGACCGGCCAGCTCTATCTCGAAAGCGCGGCCATGGCGCTCGGCAAGGTGTACTGTTTCGGTCCCACCTTCCGCGCCGAAAAATCCAAAACGCGCCGGCATCTCGCGGAATTCTGGATGATCGAGCCGGAAATCGCCTTCGCCGAGCTGCCGGACCTGATGGACCTGGCCGAAGCCTTTATCGCACACCTGGTCGAATCCGTCCTTGCGGCGAACCGGGACGAGCTTCACGCCCTGGAACGCGATATCGCCCCGCTCGAACAGATCCGCGCGCCATTCCCCCGCATCACCTACACGGAAGCCGTCGATCTTCTGCACAGCTCCGACCTGCACGATCGCCTGAACGATGAACTGGAACGGGATCGCGCCCGCCTGCGCGATCTGATCGGGCAACTTGAGGCAAAACGGGCGGAGCGTGAGGCCGCCCGGAAAGGATGGCAGCAGGACAAACTGGATATGGACATTCAGGACCTGGGTGAGGTGATCCGCGAACTGGAGACACAGATCGCCAACCGCCCGGAACATATCCGCCAGGCCGCCGCGTTCGAATGGGGACACGATCTCGGCGGCGACGAGGAAACGATTGTGTCGCACCAGTTCGACCGGCCCGTCATCATCACGGAGTATCCGCGCGGGGTGAAGGCGTTCTACATGAAACGCTCGTCCCGCGATCCGCGCGTCGTGCTGAATATGGACGTCATCGCGCCGGAAGGATACGGCGAGATCATCGGCGGCAGTCAGCGCGAGGATGATCTCCGCGCCCTTCAGGAGCGGATGGCCGAGGACGGCATGAGGCCGGAACCGTATGAGTGGTATCTCGACCTCCGCCGCTACGGCAGTGTGCCGCACGGCGGGTTCGGTCTCGGTGTCGAGCGCACCGTGGCCTGGATCTGCGGACTCAAGCATATCCGCGAAACCATCCCCTTCCCCCGAATGATGAGCCGGATATACCCGTAGGGAAATTACGACATTCGAATATCGGAATCCGAAACGGTTATCGTCCATGCTTGTTTCGTATTTCGATTTTTGATATTCGTATTTCTGATGAGCGCCCAAAAACTTCGCATTGGCGTTTTAGGCCCCAATCGCTGTTCGAGCGACGAGGCGAGACTGGGCTATGAGGTCGGCGCGGGTATGGCCCGCGCCGGGGTCGTTCTGGTCTGCGGCGGGTTGGGCGGCATGATGCGCGCGGCGGCTGAAGGCGCCAAATCGGCCGGCGGACTGACCGTCGGTATTCTGCCCGGCGAACACGATGGCGAGGCGAACGAGTTCATCGACGTGGCCCTGCCCACCGGACTGGGACCCGCGCGCAATATGCTGATCGCGCGGGCCTGCCACGCGGTCATCGCCATCCGCGGCAGTCACGGCACGCTGTCGGAAATCGCCTTTGCGCTCCGGCTCGGTGTTCCCGTCATCGGATTGCAGACCTGGTCGGTCGCACAGGACGGACAAGCCGATCCGGGGATCATCGTCGCGAAGAATCCGAAGGATGCCGTGGCCCTCGCGCTCAAGCACGCGAAGTAGCTCATCAGCCACCGGGCAAGGCGGGCAGTTCCGGATAAAGGGTCTGCAACATCTCGCGAAACTCCGGCATGCGTCGCAATTCGTTGAACTCCTCGTCGGCCATGAACCGCTGGAACGCGACCGGCGAACAGTGGGCCGCGCCCCGCCGGATCCATTCCATGGCCTCGTCGAACTGCTGCTCCAGCGTGAACGTGATCGCCATATTGAAGTACCAGGCCGGCGTCGTCGGCTGTTGATCAATCAGATGCTGCAGATGATCCCGCGATTCCTGGTAGCGCCCGATCCGCATCAGCGCGACGGCGAGATTGTTGCGCGGGCTCGGCAGCAGTGGCAGGGCTTCCACCCCGCGCTCCAGATACTCCGCCGCCGCTTCGTATCGCTGGGTCGCCAGATACAACAGACCGAGGTTCAAATACGCGTACATATAGTCGGGACGCAGTTTCATCGACATGAAGAGCAGATCTTCGGCCTGCGTAAACAGGCCCTTCTGCATGTAGGCGCTGGCGAGTGTATTGTAGGCCTCGGCATCGAGCGGATCGTGTCCGAGGGCCTCGCGCAGTACGCTGATGGCCTGATCGGGCTGGCTGCGTTGAACGTATACGAATCCCAACAGCCGCTTGGCGACGTTCATCTCCGGCCAGATCGTCAAGGCACGTCGCAGATGACGCTCCGCGGATTCCAGGTCGGCCGACCGAAGATATTGCTGGGCCATCCGCAATTCGTTGTGCGCCTCCACCAGCAGATCCGGCGCGATATCGGGCGCCACGATGTCCGAAGGCTGTACGGGCGCCAAGGCCTCCGCCGGCAATTCGATCTGGCGACGTGTTTCTTCGGGAGGCGGCGCCGGGCGCGGCGTGATGACGGGCGGCTCGTAGTCCTCCTCTTCCGGGCGCTGGCTCCGCTCCTCCTGCAGGGCCACGAACCATGCCGCCAGTCCCAGCACGACCAGCATGACCACGGTCAACAGCGCGGTCGTGCGGATGGTCCTCGCCCGGGCGTCGGCCGGGCGAACCATGTAGTCGGGACGCGGCGTCTCGTCCGGCTTTTTCGCGGAGACATCCGGCTTGCTGTAAATATCGCGGTCTTTGTCGAGGCTCATACGTACCTATCCTAACGATAGCCCGCCGGACAGGCCAATTCAAAGCTCCATGAATGTGCGGAGCATGTGCTTGCCGTCCTGCGTCAGAATCGATTCCGGATGGAATTGCACGCCGTACACCGGCAGATCGCGGTGCTGCAACCCCATGATCTCGCCCTGATCCGTTTCGGCCGTCACCTTCAGAACCTCCGGCAGGGACGCCCGTTCCACGATCAGGGAATGGTACCGCGTGGCCTCGAAGGGATTCGGCATGCCCGCGAAAACACCCTCGCCGCGGTGAAATATCTGCGACGTCTTGCCGTGCATCAACCGGTCCGCCCGCACCACGCGCCCGCCGTACACCTGACCGATGCATTGGTGCCCGAGGCACACGCCCAGGACCGGCATGCGCGACCCGTACCGCTGAATCACCTCGCACGACACGCCCGCCTCGTTCGGCGAACACGGCCCGGGACTCACCAGCAGTTTGTCCGGCTTGAATTCGTCCACCTGCCCGGGACGGATCTCGTCGTTACGCACCACGCGCACCTTCGCGCCCAACTCGCCGAGATACTGCACGATATTAAACGTGAACGAATCGTAGTTATCGATGATGAGAATCATGACTTCACCCCGCGCCGCGCCTCCGCGTACCGGTGCGCCAGCGCCAGCGCCTTCAACATGCCGCGCGCCTTGTTCTGCGTCTCCTCCAACTCCTTCTGCGGCACCGAATCCGCGACGATCCCCGCCCCCGCCTGCACGTACGCGCGATCGCCCCGCAACAGCACCGTCCGGATCGTGATGCACGAATCCAGGTTACCCGTGAAACTGAAATAGCCGATCGCCCCCGCGTACGGCCCGCGTCGTTCCGCCTCCTGCTCCGCGATGATCTCCATCGCGCGGATCTTTGGCGCGCCGCTGACCGTTCCCGCCGGAAAGGTCGCTTTCATCACGTCGTACGCGTCCCGGTCCGGCGCCAGGTCGCCGATCACGTCCGATACGATGTGCATCACGTGGCTGTAGCGCTCGATCACCATCAGCTCCGGCACGCGCACCGTGCCGTACGCACACACGCGCCCAATGTCGTTGCGCGCGAGGTCAACGAGCATGATATGCTCCGCGCGCTCCTTCGGATCGGCCAGCAGTTCCTCGGCCAGCGCCTGGTCGCGCGCCGGATCCTCCGAACGCGGCCGCGTGCCCGCGATCGGGCGCACCTCGATCCGCCCGTCCTCGCACCGGACATGAATCTCCGGGGACGAACCTACGATGCGCTGTTCACCGAATTCCAGGCAGAACATGTACGGCGACGGATTGATGTAGCGCAACGCGCGATACACATCCAGCGCGTCCCCGGTCCACGGCGTCTCGAACCGCTGAGACAATACCGACTGAATGATGTCGCCGGCCCGGATATATTCTTTTATGCGATCGACCGAGGCCTTGTAGGTCTCCGGCTCGGTATTGGACGAGAACGAGATATCCTCCGATGGTTCCCGCACGTCCAGCACCGTCGTCGGCACCGGTGTCTGCAAATACCCGCGCAGCGCCTCGATGCGTGCCGAAGCCCGTTCATACGCCGCCGCCGGATCGTCCTCGACAAAGGCGTTGGCCACGATCTTGATTGTATGGCGCACGCGGTCGAAAATGATAATCGTGTCCGTGATCGCGAACACCATGTCCGGCCAATCCAACCCGGCGCCCGGACTCAACGGCACGCGCGGCTCGAATTGATGGATCGCGTCGTAGCCGAGGTACCCGACCGCTCCGCCGAGAAAACGCGGGAGCTCCGGATCCGTGACCGGCCGGTAGCGCGCCACGTAATCGCGCAGGACCGACAACGCGTCCACGTCATCGTATGACTTCACCGCGCCGCCCACCTCTTTGATCTCCACGCGACGGCCCCACGCGCGGAACACCGCGCGCGGCTCGCCTCCGATGAACGAATAGCGCGCCACGTGTTCGCCGCCTTCCACGCTCTCCAGCAGGAACGTATGCGCCGAACGGTCCTTGCCACCCAGCGCCGTGCGCAACCGCTCATAGGCAAGGACCGGCGTCTCCTGATCCGCCAGGAATTCCTTCCAGACCGGAATCAGATTGCCTTCGCGCGCCTTGCGCAAGAACGTCTCTTTGTCGGGCACATACATCGTGTTCAGTGTTCAGGTTTCAGGGTTCAGCCCTCATCCCTCTTTCCGCCCTCATCCATCTTCAGGGTTCCGTATTGATCAATTCCCCTGTGTCAAAATTCAGCTTACGATAATAACATCCGCGGCGCGCCTGTCCCTCCTTGTTCTTCGTGTGACACATGCCGCCGCGGCGTGGTCGTACGACAAAAAGCAACGAATTCTGCTCGCAGTTCACGCGGACCTCGAGCAACTCAAACGTCTCGCCCGAGGTCTTGCCTTTTTCCCACAGCTCATTGCGCGACGTACTCCAGAAGATCGCCGTACGCTCGGTCAGCGCCTTCTTCAGCGCCTGCTCATTGGTATAGGCCACAAGAATCACTTCTTTCGTGTCCACATCCTGCACCGCCACCGGCAGGATGCCCGGACTCGCCCGCACCGCCTTCTCGAGCTTGTCAAAATCCAGCGTCAGTTGTTTGCCTTCTTCCAGTTCGTTCACCTTCGGACCTCCACTCCCCTGCACCGCAGGTATTCCTTTGCCTGTTCAATCGTAAATTCGCCGAAATGGAAGATTGACGCGGCCAGTACGGCCTCCGCCCTACCGATCTCCAGCGCCTCGTACAGGTGGCGCAGTTCGCCCGCGCCGCCGGACGCGATGACCGGCACGTTGACCGCCTCCGCCACCGCGCGCGTCAGTTCCAGATCGTATCCGTCTTTCGTGCCGTCCCGGTCCATGCTGGTCAGCAGGATCTCGCCCGCGCCG
This sequence comes from uncultured Verrucomicrobiota bacterium, assembly GCA_964425945.1. Classification (GTDB taxonomy): domain Bacteria; phylum Verrucomicrobiota; class Kiritimatiellia; order SLAD01; family SLAD01; genus CAYRPR01. The sequence continues at coordinate 19,092 of CAYRPR010000003.1, forward strand.
CGATCGACGCCCTCGCGCGCCCATTCCACCGCCTCGCGCTCGGTGGGGTTGCGTCCGCCGTGCGTGAAGACGGTCCACGCCTTCTCGTCGCCGCGCCGCCGCGCGTCGATCGCCAGCACGATGCACTGGCTCCCGAACTGTTTCGACGTCTCGTTCAGCATCCCGGGATTATCCAGCGCCGCCGTGTTGATCGACACCTTGTCGGCCCCCGCCTGCAGGAGCTTCCGGATATCCGCCGCCGCGCGAATGCCCCCGCCGACCGTCAGCGGCATGAAGACCTGCTGGGCCACGGCGCGCACGACATCGACGATCGTGTCGCGCGCCTCGTGCGAGGCCGTGATATCGAGGAACGTCAGTTCGTCGGCCCCCTGCGCCTCATAGGCGCGGGCCGCTTCGACCGGATCGCCCGCGTCGCGCAGTTCGACAAACTTGACGCCTTTCACGACGCGTCCGTTCGCGATATCCAGACAAGGTATGATTCGTTTCGCCAGCATTATGATGCCCGTTCCGATACGTTTCGCTGCAATCAACCCACCCCCCTATCCCCTCCAGAGGGGGGGAGGAAGAATTAGACACTCCCCTCCTTGGAGGGGCCGGGGATGGCTTAAGGTATTCAGACTCACAGGTTCTCGTTCCCGTACAAGAAGGTATAAAACAAAAAAGCCCCGGTTACCATAACCGGGGCGCATCCGCACAGTCCAAGACCGTCAATTCGCCGTATGGCGAATCGCCCCGTCTTCACTGTGATGCCACCAACTGTTTTTCATGACGGCCAGACCCTCGCATATACCGCCCGGGGAATCAACCCTCTTTTTCCGTCACCGCGTCTTCCTCTATATGCGGACTCGTCTCGAGCGGTTCGGAGCCGGAGAGCCAGAGATCGCGCGGATGGCGGACGGCGACTTGGGGTTTGCCGTCGCGCAGTTGGACCTGGCCGCGCACGGTGACCTGCTTGCCCTTCCAGGCATTCAGGTCGGGAAAAGCCCGCGCGTTTGTACGGTGAATGAAGATGCTGAACACGTGACGCGGATACGAGCCACCGAAATTCAGGTACAGATGCCCGGCCCGCGACGTGCCGATATCGAACAACACCCCCTCGACGAGAACCGTCTGACCGACGTGATCAACGGTATCATCCGGCGTAATAACCTGGGCGACTGCGGAGCATGCCGGTCCCACCGTCAACAGACAGCAAACTATCCAGCGGGCATTCATTGGGCGATTAGTCTATATTGCCCGATGCACGGCCCCGAATCAAGGACGGAACGCGGCATTATGACGCAGGCACCTTATCGGGGATTGGAGGATGCGGCAATGCGGGTTGCGAATGCTCTTGGGCCGGCAGATACCGTTGTCGGAGAATGCGCATGGGGTCTTCACCACGTCGCTGAAGATTCTGCCATGTCAGCGTGAACCAAGCCCTTGAACCATGCCGCGGCGACAAGGCGTGACACAGAAAGCGTATGGCCAGATCGGAGTCTCCTCGCTCATCGGCGAGGATGGAAGCCAGATAGTGGATTGCCTGAACATTTCCATGATGGCGCGTCGCCTCCATCACATCGTGCCAAGAGCGATCGCCGCGAAGGAAGCGGGCGAATTCACCATAGTCTTTGCCGACATGATCGCCCAGAACGTGGCGTCCCAGCTCAAAGGCCTGCTGATCTCCGACCACACGCGCCACCGCCATGAGCAGAAACCACGTATAGTCATTCTGCACGGCTTCGGCTTGCGGCTTCAGGAACCATAAAGCCCGTTCCGGCTTGCCGAGACACCAATAGTCATAGGGCACCTGAATGCACGCGTTAAAACTGAAGCCGCGCGACCCGGAATTCAACTGCTCGTCGCTGATTTCATCGAGCCAAGCCAGATCTTCCTCCATTTGCGCATGACCCTGTTCGGGGTAATGGCGCAACTGATGATAAATCGCCGTCCGGCCATCATAGCGCTCGTCGAGTTTCGTGTAATAGTCCACCGCCTTGTCGTGCTCGCTGAGAACTTCATGCAGCGCCCCGGCTTCTCGCAATGCATCCCCCTGCCAGGATTCCGCCGCGCGGCGAGCCAACGTCGTGGCGCGCTCCACGTCCCCCTGCCCCAGCGCCGCCCACGACGCCAATCGCTCCATCCGCACGCGGCGCAAGGCTTCGGGCGTATCGGGAAATTGCTCCAGCAACTCGAGCACCTGAGCGTATTCACCACGGTCCAGGAGCATATTCACAAGGTCCGGGTACGGACCGGTTTCGAATGGTTGAATCTCGAGCGCGCTTCGATAGAACTCCACGGCGTACCGCGCCGCGTCCACCCCGCGTTGCCATCGCCAAGCCTCTCCCATGCGCACATGCAGGCCGTAGGAATACGGCAGGGTTCCCGGGAGGTCCGCGGCTATGCGGTCCGGCACGGGCAACTCGCGACCCGCCGGATATCCGTGGTGCCCCATGGGGTCCACGGCTCGCAGACCGGCCCGATAGTTCCTTTCATCTGCCAGGCTGTGTATGTGCCAACCGTCCAAATAGTCCTGCACCAGATCGCTTTGAGCGAAGGAGGTCAGCCGGTGAAAGGCCTGCCCCTCGTCGAAAAGCCATGTCGTATAGGTCTGCTTGACCAATCGCATCAAAGCCATGCTGTGCGGCCCAAAACCGGAGTCGATCAATCCATGACGCATCGCGTCGTATCCACGATCGTTCATGACATTGCGAACCAGGATACGAACAAACACGCCGACGACTGGGCTGACCTCCTTCCACGGAGCGAACTGCCGATTCAACTGTTCGGCGCCGGAGCGACTGGAGTATTGCCGTCCGTAAAAATGGGCGTTCCGCCACCAAGCCGCATCGAGCTGATCCTTCAGCAGAAGCCACCGCGCTGATTGGGGTATGGCGGCATCATCCGAATCCAATCCATCCGCCCGGCTCTGTCGCGCCAACGCCGTCGTTTCCGCAATGCGGTCTGCCAGCGCGTCCTTGGCTGGCGCCCGCGGAGTGCGCACGCGCATAGGGGAAATCACGGGCGGTTCTCCGGACAGGACGGCGCGCCATAACACCGGATCGCCCGCCAGTTGGAGAATATGTTTCGCATATCGATGCCCGCTGCTGACTCCGCCCCAACCGCAGGCCTGCATCGCGGCGGCCAGATCATGGGGGAAGACTTCGAGATGAGCCATCAGATAAGTCAGCGCCACATTGGTCTGTTCGTCGAGCATACTCAACTCCGCGACCGCGCGCAGGACGCGACTCCTTTGCGCTGGCGTCAGATCTTCCATGGCGGCGGCTCGCTCTTCAAATCCCGGCGGTTTGCTCAACCCATATTGGTCCGCCGTACCGGCCCATGCGACAAGGTCACGCAGGTCCCGCATGGCATAGGCCCTGGCCAACCGCCCCAGGAACGAACCCGGCGTGTCGGGCAGAAACGCGATGGCATCTCCGGGGCGCCCGATGCGCGCCAGCACGTACGCGAGCACCTCGTCGTGCTCCTCGTCACCGCGCGCCCAATCGGCATAGGCCACGGCCCGCGCAGCGAAAACCGGCACGGCGCGCCCACCCGTACTCGGATATCGGATGTCACCCGCCAGATCGGCATACGTCACCGCGAGGTCGCGTGACAACGCGCGAGACCATCCGTGCTCACGGCCATGGCGCGTCATGGCGTTTACGGCATAGATTCCTGCAAACGGCGTAAATTCATCCCGTACCCGCAATCCCGCGGCCCAATCGGAATCCGCCGGCGGCTCCACGTCACCCGGCCATCCGGCGGTGTCGGCGCCCACGGCGTGTGCGCGTTGTTCGCGCAGGTCCGCCAACCAGACATGGGGCGGGTCGAGGAGCGGGTGCCGCAATGGGTGGGCACGCGCATCCTCACCAAGCCGCAGTATCATCATGGGTTGCGCGTTCTCCATCCGTACATCCCATCCCAGTTGGTGCGCCGCCTCTGCGGTGTCGGCTTCGACCAGGGGCAACAGCAGGGTTCCGTCGCGCACGGCCAGCCCTTGTTGATCGGCCAAGCCGACATAGAGAAATGCGCGCAAGAGCTCCTGCTGGAAGGGGTGCAAGCCGGTGCCGGCCTGAAAGAAGATCGGTTGGCCTCCCGATCGAAGCCGTGTGATATCCCACGGACTTCGGTCGACGACTTCCGGTGCTTCCGTTACAGTTAGCAGAGAATTCTGCGGCTCACCCTGCGTGGTATGGGGATTGTTTGGATCCAGCCACCATTGCTGATCCACTTTGAACTTGTACTCGTAGGATCCCGCCCGCAGGGGGAAGACCCCGCGCCACATACCCGAGTCTTCCCGCAACAGAGGATGAACGGCATCGCTCCAATCATTCATCGTCCCGACCAGCGACACGGTATCGGCCATCGGCGCGTAAAGGGCAAACGACACATTCACGGCCCCCTCCTGCGAATCGGCCGCGACAACGGGCACATCCCTCACCTCATTGGACGGAGGGGCAACCTGCGGGACGATAAGGGCCGAGTTGATCACTCCACCGACCTCTTTCGTTTCCGGATTGGCCGGGTCAAGGATCCACTGGCCATCGACAATGAACTTGTAGGCGTGACGGCCGGCCGGCAGGTGCAATTCGGCGCGCCACGCATCCCCGCCAATCGAATGCATGGCCTGCGGCGACCATCCTGAAAATTCTCCCGCAATCTGCACGCGCGACGCGCCCGGAGCGACATGCTCGATACGAATAGAAAATCGTGTCTCATCCGGCGACGCTTCACGGTGTTCCCCGATTGCCAACACCGAAACGACGAGACCGTCATCCCGCTTGAGATAGTGTGGACTATTCAGATCGCTCACGCGCCACTTGCCATCGATCTCGAAATGATAATGGTATGTGCCCGGTGCGAGGTCCAACGTGGATGCCCATACGCCGTAATCGATCCGCTCCATTGGAACGGTATCCGCAACAGCATCCGCCTCCCCGTAAATCAGCTGTACAGAGGACGCCCATTCGTCATACAGGCGAAACGTTGCACTCTCGGCGACGGGAACGATCGCAAGCGAGTGACAGACCAATACAGCAATCGTGAATAATGCACGCATGAACACCTCCATCCGACCAATGGCGACAAGCCTAATGAATGAGATCTGGCATGCAAAGCGGAATACATGACAATATTGATCTTTTTCGGCCCTTTTTGTGCTATCATTTCGCCATGCAGAACAAACCGACCTGTATAACGCTGAAGCACAAACCGGGAAAGATCATCGGACGGGGCCATCCATGGGTGTTTTCCGGCGCCATTGAGTCCATGCACGGAAACCCCGCCTGCGGCGATTCCGTTGATATACTGGATGATCAGGGCGAATGGATCGGCCGCGGCCTGATCAATCCCCAAGCCGCGTTGCGCGTCAGGATCTATACGCGAAACCCCGATGAAATGATCGGCCATGCGCTGTTCGCGAATCGGATCGACCGGGCGCTCGCATGGCGCGATGAGCTCTTCGCCGATTCGTCCACCAACGCGCACCGGCTCATTTTCTCGGAGGCCGACGGCCTGTCCGGATTGATCGTCGATCGCTATGCGGACCGGCTCGCGGTTCAGGTGTCGGCTGGCGCGCTGATCCGTCATCTGCCGTTCATACTCGATCACCTCAAAGACCGCACGGGAATCAGCCGCGTGATCGTGCGCGCGGAGGATCTGGAAGTGGAACGGGAAGGAATCGATCGCAACGCGCTCCATGACACGGGATCGAATCCCGTGCGCATCATGGAGAATGGTTTCGACTTCACGGTCGATGTGCGATCGGGCCAGAAGACCGGGTTCTATCTCGACCAGCGCGTGAATCGACAGCGTGTGGCGGCCTATGCGCGTGGACGTCACGTGTTGAGCGGATATTGTTACACGGGCGCCTTTGAAGTATACGCCGCGCGACAAGGCGCCGCGTCCGTCACCGGTATCGACAGCTCCGAGCCGGCGTTGGAACAGGCGAAACGCCACATGCAGCAGAATGCGCCGGATACGCCCGTGGCGTATATCCGTGCGGACGTCCCCTCCGCGCTCCGCCGATTCCGGGATCAAGGCCGTTCATTCGATCTGATCATCCTGGACCCGCCGCGCCTCATCGCGTCGCCGGCCCACATGGCGAAAGGCCGGCGGGCCTACAAGGATATCAACCTCTTCGCCATGAAACTCCTGACGCCGGGCGGCATCCTCGCCACCTTTTCCTGTTCCGGCCCGCTGAACAGGCCGGATTTTGAGCAAGTTGTGCAGTGGGCCGCCCGGGACGCCGCGCGGACGGTGCAGGTGCTGGAGCATACAGGCCAGCCTCCCGATCACCCGTCCCTGGTCGATCTGCCTGAAACCGAGTACCTTAAGGGGTTGATCTGCCGGGTTCTGTGATGGATATTGTCAGGTGGCCATGACGAGTTAAAGCTTGGTAAAGAAACTGTATAAATTAAGTTGGGATTTGGTTGACACCCCCTGTTCAAGCGGTTAACCTTACAGGCCATAATTTAGTAAACATGCGGCGGGTTCCATGAGCCGACCAGACGTCAGACCGATGCGGGATGAGCAGCAGGACAGCTGGATCCAGAATTCCAGTCTGTTCCGCGAATGGGATGCCATCAAGCAGCAGATCATGGAACACAAGTGGTACGAGAGCGAGAAAGCCGGTCACGATATCGGATGGGATCGCGCCTCGGTGGATTGGCTGGTGCGCCACGGCACCAAACGCAAACATCGTCGCTGTTGAAGTCTCTTTTCCCCCGCACGCACCTCTTCATTGCGCCGGCCCGTATCCTGTGTTTACATTTCGGGCATGGCCGCGCGCAGAAAAAGAACCTTTAATCGTTCCCGATGGCAACTCGAACGCGAACGTTTCGGCATTGTCGATCCCGAACCGCCGCTGGAAGAGCATATCGTCAAGGCCGGCGACGTGGTCACCGATGTCGTGCGGAAGATGGGTTTGGGCGATCGGCTGTGGGAACAGCAGCTGATGGACCAATGGGCCGACCTGGTGGGTCCCGCCGTCGCGCAGCACGCGCGACCGGGCCGCATTGAGCGGCGGATTCTCCATGTGTTCATCGACAGCTCCGCCTGGCTCAATGAACTCAAGCGCTACGGCGAGCGCCAGATGCTCGACAACCTGCAGGCGCGGTTCGGACGGGGTCGCATCGCGGGGCTCCGCCTGCAACTGAATCCCGACGCGGCCTGGGGCCGGTGACGGCCCGTCCGTTTTCACTCCGGCCTCAGTGAGGCGACAACGGAGTGCCGCCCTCCAAGAGCATGCGCGACCCGTCACTGGAGGGCGCCACTTCGTCGGCGCCGGGTCAGAGGTTCAGACGCTGATCGTGAATTCGTGTGTATATTCTAGTATTATCGGCGGCGGCATGGTATTTTCAGCGCACGTGAAGATATGATGAAAAAATCCCGATCCATATGGTACTTGCTCATCCTGCTGGGATGTCTGGCCACCGTCCTTCCGCAGGCCCTTTCGGTCGCGGATGAGGATATCCCCGAACCGGCCGTCGAAGAGTCTTTCGTTCCCAGCCCCGCTACGGCGGGGAAGAGCGGGCCGGTCTACATCATCCCGATCGACGGCCCCATTGAGCAGGCGTTGCTCTATGTCATCCGGCGCGGCGTCTCGGAAGCCACGTCCAGGAATGCATCCGCGGTCGTGTTCGTCATGGATACGCCGGGCGGGGCGGTGAATGTGACCGAGAAGATCGTCGAGATCATCATCCGCCTGAAGGTCCCGACCTACACCTTCGTCGAGCACAACGCCATTTCCGCCGGCGCCATCATCGCCATGGCCACGGACCACATCTACATGGCGCCGGGCTCGAAGATCGGTGATGCCATGCCGATCCTGATGGCCCCGGGCGGCGGCGTACAACCGTTGCCCGACGCGGAACGCGAAAAGATCATGTCGTACGTCGACACCCTCGTGCGCGGGGTCGCTCAGCGCAAAGGCCGCGATGAAACCATGGCCTCGGCGATGGTCCGCCCGGAAATCGAGTACCTAATCGGCGACGAGATCATCAGCAAGGAAGGCCAATTGCTCACCCTGACCAACCGGGAAGCCGAGCGTCGCTATGGCGAAGACCAGAAGCCCCTGCTGTCCGAAGGCACCGTCGATAACCTCGACGGCATGCTGGCGCGGGTCGGACTCGATCAACGCGAGCGCGTCGAACTGGTCGTGACCCACGCCGAACGCATCGCGCGTTTCCTGCAATTGATCGGTCCCCTGTTGATGGCCTTTGGCTTCCTGGGCATTTACCTGGAATTCCAGTCGCCCGGTTTCGGCTGGCCCGGCACGATTGGCATCATCTGCCTGCTCCTGTATTTCGCGGGACATCATATCGCCGGCCTGGCCGGCAACGAGGAGATCCTCATCTTCCTGCTGGGCGTCGCGTTGATCCTGATCGAGGTGTTTCTCCTGCCGGGTTTCGGCATCGCCGGCGTCGCGGGCATCCTGTTGATCCTGTGGGCGCTGCTGAATTCCATGATCGAACGGCTGCCGGGTGATCCGTGGATGCCGCCTCTGCCGGCGCTCAGGATTCCCATGTTCAAACTGGCGTTGTCGATCATCGGCGCCACGATAGGCGGCATGATCCTGGGCAAATTCCTGCCCCGCTCTAGCGCCTTTCATCGGCTCGTGCTCGACGAAGCCACGACACGCGAGGGCGGGTACAGTTCGTCGCACGAGCGCCGCGACCTGTTGGGACAGGAAGGCGTGACGGTCGGCCCGCTGTTTCCCGCCGGAACCATCCTGATCGATGATCGACGCATCGACGTGATCACAAGAGGAGAGTTCATCAAGGAAGGAGTCAAGGTCCGCGTGGTTGAACTGCACGGCAACCGCATCATCGTGGAAGTCGTGGAGGAAGCCGCGGGCTGAAATCCCATGGACGCAACACACATCTTCATCGTGCTGGTCGTCGTTGGACTATTGTTGA
>CAYRPR010000004.1:0-12483 GCA_964425945.1 uncultured Verrucomicrobiota bacterium
ATGCTGGCGATATCCCGCCGTCAAATCCGCGGCCGCGTTGAGATGCAGGTTCGCTTTGGCGTGGACCGATGCCTTGAACTCGATACCCACGGGCACAATCTTCACGACGATCCAGATCCAGTGGCTTCCCTCCCACAATTTGTGCGACAGCGATTTGGAATAGCTTGAGTCTACGAGGATTCGCGGCACGACGGCCATTTCAAGACGGCCCGATGCCTGGGCATCAAAGCGACGGACCTGTCCCCAACCGATATCCAGGGAAGTCTTCAGGGTCGGGTAGAAGGCGGCGACGCCTTCCTCCAGCGACAGGGAGAGAGGCCCTGAGGAAAACACCGTTTGCCCCGAAAAATCGCCGCCGATGACCGGCAAGGCAAACGTGGCCTCAAAATCCAGCGCGCGCATGAGGTTGCCCTGCTCATCGAACTCAAGCACCGTGGCCCCCTCGTCCAGCGTGAAGGACGCATCGATCAGGAGTTCCGCCAGCGTGACCTCCATCGTGTGAAGCGTAAGTCGTTTCTCGCCGGGATTGTCGCTGACGGACATGATTTGCCGGTAGAAAATATGATCCACATGGGCGGGCGCCAGATTGGCCACCAATTGCCCGACATGGAAGACGGGCGGCTCCGCGCCGGTATAGGAGAGCACGATGGTGTTCTCGGTCACCGATTCAATCTCCCACTCATGGGCGGAATGGGACATGCGAACGGGGCCGTCGCTGAAGCGGGCCGCCAACGTAGCCGTCGGGCCGCGGAGACGTTGACCGGCGCGTTGCGCATTGGGAGACCCGAATACGAAGACGTTCTCCGCCACCTCGGCGTCGGTCTCCAGCTCGAAACTCCACGTATTCGTAAGCGTGTTGCCCAGCACGTCCGATACGATCAGCGTGACATATTGAGTCGCGCCCCATCCCCCCAGGGCCGTATCGCCCCCGAGATCAAGGACCAGCGACTTCCCGTCAAGACTCAACGATTCCGATGTCAGCGTGAAGGTGCCGTGATCCCCCAGCGTCAGGCTGATCGTACTCTCATCGATTCCGGTAAGATCGCTCAGGGTGATGGTGAGCGGCGAAAAGCGCCGCACTCCGAAGGACTCATTGCCGGGAATACGCTGCACAATCTCCGGCGGCTGTTCGTCAAGTTGCTTGACCCGGAAATACGTCGTTCCCGGCGCCTCCAATTCGACATCGGTCTCAATCGCCAGCGCCTCGGCCTCGACGGGCTGCCCCGTGTGTATCGTCCAGGTTTCGAGATCCGTCGATTCCTGCAACTCGTACCGGATACCGGGTAGGGTCGTCCAGATAAGGCGCCCCCCCGCCGCCTCCTCCGGCTCTACGACGATGAGAGGGCGCGTGGCCTCCGCATTTACCGTCATGGCGGAAAGAAACAGGCTGAACGCACAGGCCGCACCGAGTGTTCGGAACCGGGATATCCGAACAAGGGCTGAGAGAATCGCCCGCGTCCGGGATACAGAACTTGTTCCACTCCATGGCCATTCACCACAGGTGCCCCTGTTCCGTATCACCCCTCGATTCGCCTTGTCGGCCACTGGAAATCCCGTCGTACTGATTCCTCTGAATGCGGCATCCTGTTCAACATGCCAATATATGGTTACGCAAAAATGTCGCTGATCTTGCGTGACAACCTGATAAGAAGTTCCACCGGGTCGGGGGACGCGGAGTGTGGTCGTGTCGCCTTAATGGTATGCGGGTGGCGTTATATTCGGGGCAGGGTGTCGATTGTCCCATCAACCATTAAGCATTATCCATCCCGGTTGAACGCTCCTTGTTTTCGCCGGGTCTATTTACTAAGATTGAATAAGAGGCGACGTCGTTATGCAAATGGACCGATTAACCATCAAATCGCAGGAAGCCCTGCACCGCTCCCAACGGCTGGCGGAACAACACCGCCATTCCGAGGTGGACGTGGAGCATCTGGTCCTGGCGCTGATCGATCAGGAAGAGGGCGTGGTCCGCCCCCTGCTCGAGCGCTTGGGCGTTTCCTCAACCTCGCTCAAGACGAAGCTGGACGAGGCGCTGAAGGCCAAGCCGACCGTCGAAGGTGCGGCCAGCGAGCGGTACATCTCGCGCGGCCTGAAACACGCGCTCGATCACGCCTTTGATCTGGCCGAGAAAATGAAGGACGAATACGTCAGCACCGAACACCTTTTCCTCGCCGCCATCGAAGAGAAGAACACGGCGTTATCCGGAATCGCGAAGGAACTCGGCCTCACCCCCGACGCGGTGCTGAAGGCCCTGCAATCCGTCCGCGGCAGTCAGCGCGTCACCGATCCTTCGCCCGAAGACAAGTACGAGGCGATGAAGAAGTATGGTCGCGACCTGACCGATACCGCGCGACAAGGCAAACTCGATCCGGTGATCGGGCGCGACGCCGAAATCCGTCGCGTGATCCAGGTGCTCTCGCGCCGGACAAAAAACAATCCCGTGCTGATCGGCGAGCCCGGCGTCGGCAAGACCGCCATCGCCGAAGGGCTCGCCCAGCGCATCGTCAAGGGCGACGTGCCCGAAACGCTGAAGGACAAGAGCGTCGTCTCGCTCGATCTCGGCGCCATGGTCGCGGGCTCGAAGTACCGCGGCGAGTTCGAGGACCGGTTCAAGGCGTTTCTGAAGGAAGTCACGCAGTCCGAGGGGCGGATCATCCTGTTCATCGACGAGCTGCACACGCTCGTCGGCGCGGGCGGCGCGGAAGGCGCCGTGGACGCGTCGAATATGATCAAGCCGCCGCTCGCGCGCGGCGAATTGCGGTGCGTGGGCGCTACCACACTGGACGAATACCGCAAACACATCGAGAAGGACGCCGCGCTGGAGCGCCGGTTCCAGCCGATTACGGTGGACGAGCCGACGGTCGAGGACACGATCGCCATCCTGCGCGGCCTGCGCGAGCGGTACGAGGTGCATCACGGCGTGCGCATCCAGGACGCCGCGCTGGTCGCGGCCGCCACCCTGTCGCATCGCTATATCAGCGACCGCTTCCTGCCGGACAAGGCGATTGATCTCGTCGACGAGGCGGCCAGCCGCCTGCGCATCGAGATCGACAGCCTGCCCACCGAGATTGACGCAGTGGAGCGGCGCATCATGCAATTGGAGATCGAGCGCGAAGCCCTGCGCAAGGAGAAGGACGCGGCGTCGAAGGAGCGCCTCGGGAAACTCGAGCAGGAGTTGTCCGCCCTGCGGGAGGACAGCTCGCGAATGAAGCTCCACTGGCAGAAGGAGAAGGAACTCATCACCGATATCCGCACATTGACGGAATCGCTGGACCTCCTCCGCACGAAGGAGGAGGAGGCCAAGCGCCGCAACGAACTCGAGCGCGCGGCGGAGATCATGTACGACTTGATTCCGAAGACCGAAAAGCAGATTCAGGAGGCGCAGAAGAAGCTGGCCGAGTTCCAGAAGGACCAGAAGATGTTGAAGGAAGAGGTGGATGCGGAGGATATCGCCTCGGTCGTGTCCAATTGGACGCATATCCCCGTGGTTCGCCTGCTCGAAGGCGAGAAGGAGAAGCTCCTGCACATGGAGGAGCGGCTGGGCAAGCGGGTGATCGGCCAACAGGAGGCGGTGGAGGCCGTGTCCAATGCCGTCCGCCGCGCGCGGTCCGGTCTGCAGGATCCCAACCGGCCTATCGGATCGTTCGTGTTTCTCGGTCCGACGGGCGTCGGCAAGACGGAACTCGCCCGCGCGTTGGCGGAGTTCCTGTTCGATGACGAACACGCGATGATCCGGATCGACATGTCCGAGTTCATGGAGAAGCACACCGTCAGCCGGCTGATCGGCGCGCCGCCCGGTTATGTCGGTTACGAGGAGGGCGGCTACCTCACGGAGCACGTGCGCCGCAAACCCTATTCGGTGGTGTTGTTCGACGAGATTGAGAAGGCGCATCCCGATGTGTTCAATGTCCTGCTCCAGATCCTCGACGACGGACGTCTGACCGATGGTCAGGGGCGTACGGTCAATTTTGCGAACACGATGGCGATCATGACGTCGAATATCGGCGGCCATCTGATTCTTGAAACGCTGGACCGGCATCCAACCGCCAAGCCGGGCGATGATGTGTACGAGGACATGGAGCGGAAGGTGTTCGAGATGATGCGCCGCGAATTCCGTCCGGAATTTCTCAATCGGATCGACGAGATTATCATTTTCCACAGCTTGAACCAGCAGCAGATCCGGGAGATTGTGAAGGTCCAGCTTCGTTTCATGAGGAAGTACCTGGACGACAAGAAGATCACGCTGGAACTGACCGACGCGGCGACGGACCTCGTGGCGCGGCAGGGCTATGACCCGTCATTCGGTGCGCGTCCGCTCAAGCGCGTGCTCCAGCGCAAGGTGATCAACGCGCTGGCCACGGAACTGCTTAAGGGCAATGTCCGGGAAGGCGATCACGTGGTGGTGGATGTGGATCCGAAGAATCCGGATGAGTTGCGGCTCGCGGCGAAATAGGTTTCGGGTTTCAGTGTTCAGGTTTCAGAAGTGTCACGGCTGGAGAACATCCATTTCTTCCCTGAACACTGAAACCTGAAACCTCTATTGACTTCGCGCGGCGTCCGGTGAACATTCAATTGAGGTGACGCTTTATGGAAACCATTGCATCAGCCGGATTACTGCTCTTTATCTATTTCATGGTGTATTGGATCACGCGGGACATGTGACGCGATAGCGTATGAACAAGGAAGACATACTGGTTTCTGTCAAAGGATTGATTCCGACACCCACGGGATGCGGCGTCTTCCTGAGCAACAACGGCAAGGTGATCACCATATTCGTCGATCACAGTGTGGCCGCGGCCATCACAATGTTCCTGCACGGCATCAAGAAGCCGCGTCCGTTGACCCATGATCTCATCGGCCATATCCTCGCGGGGTTGGAGGTGCGCATCGACAAGGTCGTGATTAACGATCTGAAGGACGACACCTTCTTCGCCCGCCTCTATATGACGCAGGAAAGTGAATTGGGGAAAAACGTCTTGGAGATCGACGCGCGGCCGAGCGATTCGATGGCGCTGGCGCTTCAGCAGGGTTGCCCGATCTATGTCAGTCGTCATGTCTGGGATAGCGCCGAGGATATGACGTGGGCGCTTCAGCAGGCCGCCGAGGAAGCCCAAAAGGAAGCCGAAAAGGAACAGGAAGAGGACGAGGACGAAGACACCGGCTCGGCGGATGAGGACAAGTAATGACCGTTGATACGATTCGTGTGGGCGTGATCGGCGCGGGCGCCAACACGCGACTGCATCATATCCCCAAGCTGCAGGCGCAAGACGGCGTCGAGATCATCGGCGTCTGCAATCGATCCCGCGAATCGTCCTCCCGCGTGGCCGCCGAATTCGGCATACCCCGCCTATACGATCACTGGAGGCAGGCGATTGAGGATGCCGATACAGACGCCATCGTGATCGGTACGTGGCCGTATCTGCACGCCGAGGTTTCCATCGCGGCGTTGGGGGCGGGCAAGCATGTGATGACCGAGGCGCGCATGGCGCGCGACGCGCGCGAGGCCCACGCGATGTTGAAGGCCGCCCGGGCGCGCCCGGATCTCGTCGCGCAGGTCGTTCCCGCGCCGTTCAGCCTGGGCGTGGATGCCACGATCCGGCGTCTCATCGACGAGGAATACCTCGGCGACCTGCTCGTCATCGAGCATCATGCCCCGGCCGGGTTTCTGGACCGGGACGCGCCGCTGCATAGGAGCAAAGATCAGGCGTTGAGCGGGGTGAACATCGGCATGCTGGGTATTGTTTACGAAATGATCATGCGGTGGGTCGGCGAAGCGGTCCGGGTTTCGGCCATGAGCAAGACCTTTGTGCGGGAACGGCTGGACGAGAATGAAACGCTCCGGCCGGTGCTCGTGCCGGATCATCTGGATGTGCTCGCGCACATGCGGTGCGGTGCGCAGCTGCACCTTCAGCAAAGCGAAGTCACGGCGCGCCTGCAGGGGGGCGGAACCTACCTGTTTGGATCCGACGGCATGCTGCGGTTTCACGACGGCGTATTGTATGGCGCGCGAAAGGGCGAGGGGGAGCCCCGGGAGATTCCCATCCCCGATCACGAGCGGGGCGCCTGGCGCGTCGAAGAGGAGTTCGTGAACGCGATCCGGGGTCGTGAGCGCATCCGGCTGACGACCTTCGAGGACGGCGTGAAGTACATGGAATTTGTAGAGGCGGTGTCCCGGAGTGTCGACACGGGGCGCGTGATCAAACTGCCGCTGCAATCTGGCGACGAGGAAACAAACCCATAAGGAGTAGGAGGGCATCATGCGGATGAACAGGTGGATTATTCTGGCGACGGTCCTGGCGGTGGCGGGATGGGCGGCGTTGCACGCGGAGGAGGCCGAGGAGGCGGTCGCGGAGCCGGCGGCGGAAGTCAAGCCGGCACCGACCGTGGAGGAGAGGTTGGATAGTATTGAGCGGACGCTTCGACGGCTCGAGCGGATTATTCCGTATCATTATGAGCGCGACTCGATTGACTATCTCGAAGACCGGATCGACACACTGGAACGCACGGTTCAGGATATGGAGCGTCAACTGCGGCGCATGGACGACGACATGCTTCACCTGCGAAGCCGCCGGTAATCAGTCAGCCGACGATTCCCGCAGGCGTTCGATGATCATGAAGGCGAGGGAGGCGCGCTCGTTCCGCGTCAATTCCGACTCCACCTTCTGCAGGGCGGACTGAATCTTCGGCGCGGTGGCCGGATTGTCGTACGCCAGTTCGCGCGCGGACTTCAACTGGTTCTCGTTGAAACAATAGACGGACTTGCCGCCGCTCAGGTCTATGGGCTTGATGGTCATGGTGTGGTATCGCCGTCACATGGCGAAGCTGGAGCCGCAGCCGCAGGATTTCACGGACTTGGGGCTGATGAACCGGAATCCGGACTTGATGAGGTCATCCGAGAAATCCACGCGCAGGCCGTCCAGGAAGATGGCGCTCCCGTTTTCGGCCACCACCCGCAGGTCTCCGTCATCGTAGATCACCTCGTCCTGGTCCGTCAGGGTGCTGTCCACGCTGGCCGCGTAGGTCATGCCGGAGCATCCGCCCGGAACAATGGCAATACGTAGAAAACGGGCGCTGCCGACGTTGAGTTTCAGCAGTTCCTGCTTGGCGCGTTCCGTAATGACAATGATGTTCGTTGCTTTCATTCTGGATAAATATCGATCCCCCTGATGGATATTCAAGCCCTATACGCTAATTCGCGTTGACCGGGCTGTCAAGGGGGGGAAGATCTGTCGCGTGCAGCCCTTATCCCCATTATCCAAGCGGCCGGTTCCGCGCTATTGACGTATGAATTGATCTATACGTCAACGGGGCGTGGAGGGCGGGCATGGGGACGTGGTTCCGGTCAGCGCGTGGACGAAGGCGTGTCGCGATAGAAGGAAACAAACGTGTTGCGTTGCCGTTGGATGGGATGGGTGACGGTGATGGTGCGGACGACCTGGCCCTGGGCGTTCTTCAGCACGATGTCGAAGGATTCCAGATCCGGCGGGCAGGGTACGCGGGCGACCTGCATCCAGCGGGGCAATGTTTCCCAGCGGCGCAGGTCGGGTTGTTCGAGCAGACCGATCAGCACAAGGCGCACCAGGTCGCCGGCCAGTTCGTTGTTCGAGGATTCCACGGCGACGGCAATGCCCTCCTTGATCGCAATCCGACCGACGGTCTTGGCGGCCTTCTGCAGAACCTGCAGATCATGGGATCGTCGGGCCAGTTCGGATGTGTCCGACAGGGTATGACTCCGGCCCAGCTTCTTTCCATTACTGTGGATCTCGGCGTACAGCGGACCTTGACGGAAATACGGGCCGCGGCCGGCCAGTTCCGCGCCGCGAGGCGATCGCCCCAACTGGATAAAGCAAATCAACTCCGCTTTCCATGGTTCACGCGGCGGTTCAAAAGTTTCCGCAAACGGCGTGGGAGGCGGGGTCTCGTCGCCGGACAAATCGTCCGGGACTGGCTGGGCGGGCGGGGGATGCAATCGCCCGGTTTCCGGATCGATGAAGACGTGCGCCGCATGTTGATTGGCGATCCGGTACTGCAAGGCGGCATTCGAGTGATCGTCGATCATTTCCAGCGCCAGGCCGGCGATGTAGCGCGAGTAGGGCTCCTCCGGATATTTGCCCCGTCGATCTTCGGACAGCGATTCGATGAGGCGCCGCGCCTCAACCGCCGCGTGCTCCCAGTCGCCCGTCGCCAGGTGGTTCTGCGCCGTCAGCGCGTGCAGCAGCGTGCGCTCGAACGGCATGCCGACATAATCCTGGATGGTGTCGTTGACGAGCAGGCTGCCGGCGCCCTTTGACAGACTGTAGGTTTCCAGCTCGCGCAGGGCGTCGAAGGCGGCTATGAAATCACGCGAGCTCGCCTCATACTCACCCCGGCTTTGCCGGATGGTGCCCCGCTCCATCAGGAACAGGACGCGGTCCTTCTTGGGTATGCGGGCGGAATCGAGGATTTCCTCGGCCTTGTCCGATCGCCCCGCGTAGTAGTTCTGCCGGGCCGAATTGAGCGCGTGCGTGGCGCAACCGGTGGTCAGTCCCGCCAAGAGGAAAAAGACCGCCGGCCGCGCCCCACGCGACACTGCGCTCAGTCCGATGCCGGACATGGTTTACCATCCGATCAGAGGCTGACGGGCCTCGCGAGCGAACTCGCGTTCCGTCGTCCAGGCAATAAGACCGGTTTCCAGGTCGGTCACCTCGATGGTCAGCTTGTAGTAGTTGCGGAGGGTCTTGGACACGCGCACCTGTCGCGGCGACCGGTCCTTCATCTCGACCATCGAGCCCGAGACCATGTACTTGGCGCCCAGTTGCTGGCCGATCGCAACCTGGGTTTCCGGCCGGACGTTCGCCGCCTGGTACCCCTGCTCGCGCAGGAGATCCTCGCGCCGCGCCTCATTGACAAACTGCACGGCCCCGGACTGGATGAGCAGGGTGCGCATACGGTCCGTGAGATTCTTGGTGTCCATGTATTCGCTCGTGCGATTCTGGACGCCCGCGATCATCATGATCGGCGGTTCCTCGTGGCGTTGCAGGAACGGGCTTGTGGCAATCTCATCGGCCACGCTTTCCGTAATGCGGCGCAGGTCCGTGAAATCGAAGCGCTGATCGAAGCTCCCCGCCTGGTCCATGTCGACCGTGGTGGTCTGGGCACGGAACATCGCGCATCCGCTCATGCTTAACATGCCCACCGACAACAGGATGGCTGCACCCGCAGATCCGATCTTCTTCATGACATGATCTCCTCTCTTGGTTGACGTTTCCGACAAGTTTAGACGCCCGGGGCCGCCGCTTATTCAATTCGTGCGGGAGGGCCCAATCCGGCCCAGCTTTTTTAACATGGGACAACATTTTAGCAGGTACAGGGATTAAAACAATGATACTGTGAAGGGTACGAATGTGCCGATGAATAACCCGGGCGCCGGGGGCGTCTAATCATCAAACAGCAATGAAATAACGACAACCACGGGAGGATCGACATGAAGGCAACGACGGGAATCGGGCTGGCGGTGATGTTGCTAGCGACGCCGGTATCGGCGCAGCCTTTGCGTGTGGCGGTCATCGATTTCGAGGATCAGACCGGCATGCGGTCCGACGCACGGATGGGCGGCGCCATCGAGCCCGGCGCCATGGCGGAGAAGGGCGTATACCTGCTCGGCAAGAACCTGGCCAATCAGGAAGGCTTCGTATTGATCGACCGGCGCGATTTCATCAACCAGATGGAACAACTGCGTCCGATGGACAGCGCCCGGCTCACGCCGACGCGCCCGTCCTTCCTGCACGCAGCGCAGGCGCTGCGCGCGGACGCCGTACTGCGAGGAAATCTGGTGAGCCTGTCCACGGGCAAGCAGATGATCAATCAGGGCGGGTACCAGACGGAATTCCAGACCCTGTCGCTCCGGGTGTCCTTGGAGGCGCTGGACGCCGTGGACGGCGCGGTGATCGCCGTGACCGATGGCGTGGCGCGCAAGAATGTGCGCCAGACACAGGCTGTGCAGACGGTCATGAGCGAGGACGAAATTCTTGATCTGATGGAACAAGCGATGACGGATGCCGTGCGGCCGTTGCGAAAGGCCTTGGAGGAGCGCGTGGCAAGCCAGCGCGCACGCCCCACGATCAAGCTGTCGGTTTCCACGTCCGCCGATCCGGCGCTGGTCGAGATCGACGGGATCCTGGTCGGCACCACGCCACTCGCAAATCACGAGATCTACAAGGGGGATCATGTGCTGACAATCGGCAAACCGGGTTACCGCGACATCACCAAGCGGATTCTGTTCGAGTCCGATACCCGGATTGAAGTCCCGATGCTGCGGACCGAGCTGACCGCGGACGAAATGAAGGACGTGCTCGAAAAGATGCGCCTGCATGTGTTCGTCGGCGAGCCCGGTCTCATCATCCACACGATAAACGAGTAGAAACCCCGCTTGACGGATCATGCGCGGCCGGGCCCCATCAGGGTCCCGGCCGCATTTTTTGCTTGCCTGAAATCGCGTTTATACGGTCGAAAATGCCCCAAAGGAAACGATTACAAAAAACGTACCGGATGGATATCCGTCATTGACAGGTTGGTCATTTTTGTACTAATTTTTCCCATTTAGGAGCCTAGGCATCACTATGAAATCAGATCTCCTGCAGCCGATTTATCTGTCTGTCCCGGAGGCCGCCAAGTTGTGCGGGGTATCCAGAAACACCCTGTACACGTGGGTACGTAAGGGTAAATTGAGCGCTTACCAGACCCCCGGCCGTACGAACCTGATTCGCCCGACCGACTTGGTCTCCTTCATGCAGGAAAGCGGTTTGTTTGTGCCGGCGGGACTGTTGGACCTGGCTCAACAGGATGAGGCGAGCCATGCTCCGGTGACACCTACGGGCTCTGAAACGGGAGCCGGTTCCATTCTTATCGTGGATGATGATCCCGGCTCGCGCGGTTTGGTGCTCCGCGCCTTGAGCAAGAACTATCGGCTCCATCAGGCCCAGACCGGTTTCCAGGCCCTGCACCTGTTGACCCTGCACAAGGATATCAGCATGGTGATTCTCGATATGCGCATGCCGGGCCAGCACGGCGCGGAGACATTGGGCGAGATCAAGAAACTGCGGCCCGATGTGGCCGTGTTGATTCTGACTGGATTTGCCGCGGATGTGCCGGAAGATCTGAAGCTCACGGGTCAGATTACCCGTATCATCGAAAAACCGATTACGGTTGCCAAGTTGCAGGAAGTCATCGACACGGAATACGCCAAGCTGAAGCGCTGAGCGTCCGCCTCAGAAGACTTCGTGTCGGGGAATCAGCCAGCCTTTCCCGGTACAACGTGCGCACACGTGGGCCTTGACACGCACGTAATCAGGTGGGATCGCTCTTCGTGCCGACTGTGGCGGCGTATAATCGTCAATTCGCCCCATGCCTAAACAGCGGTCACACAACGCCGCATGGATCGGCTTGTCCATTATCGCCCTCTTGCCGGAACCGCGGCAGACCGGGCAAGTGTAGGATAGGCTTGGTCCGCGCTTCTGCGTTTGTTCCAATGTACCCCGACCTTCGCAGGCATAGCAGAGTACGCTGTCACGGCCGCCCGAGGGCGCGGGAGAGGGCGCCTGCTGTTGCGGTTGAGGCGTCATCTCAATCGGATCAATGCGAAACGTCGTTCCGATCACCAGCGCGTTCGCCAATACTGCCAATGGGACTAGATGCTTCATATGCGTAGTTGGCCGTACATGTGATATATAGCATGAGATGCAGAGCGCGGTCCATGCAAAATCCCCACAATTCGGCTTGTCTGGAGGCCGGAAACCTGTACAGTATGCGGCTCATTATGAACTCGACGACCACAATAGCGATTAGTACGACGGCTGGCCCGTGAGGGGTACGGTGTAGGACGGTTCTACCGCGCCCCGCGTCTGCGGGGCTTTTTTTTTAGTTAACCGAGGATGGCCATGAAGGAAATAGGTGTTGGCATATTGGGATTTGGAACGGTCGGCGCCGGGGTGGTGGAAGGACTCCAGCGCAACGGCGACTGGCTGGCCGAGCGGACCGGATTCCGGCTCGTTGTCCGCCAGATCGCCGATCTGGACCTGGAACGCGATCGCGGCGTACCGGTGGACCGGTCCATCCTGACGCAGGACGCTCGCGCGGTCATAGCGAATCCCGATGTGCAGATCGTCGTGGAGCTGATCGGCGG
The DNA here is from genome assembly GCA_964425945.1 of uncultured Verrucomicrobiota bacterium. GTDB lineage: Bacteria > Verrucomicrobiota > Kiritimatiellia > SLAD01 > SLAD01 > CAYRPR01. The sequence goes on from CAYRPR010000004.1 coordinate 12,161, forward strand.
CATCCAGGTGGCGCGCGAGGTGATCCTGGAAGCGCTGTCGCGGGGCAAGCCCGTCGTCACCGCCAACAAGGCCCTGCTGGCGGATCACGGCGAGGAAATCTACCGCGCGGCCGAGCAGTACGGCGTCGACCTGTTCTTCGAAGCCAGTGTCGGCGGGGGCATCCCGATCATCCGTTCCCTCCGCGAGGGGCTTCCGGCCAATCATATCCAGAGTTTGTACGGTATCATGAACGGGACCTGTAATTACATTCTGACCCGTATGGAACAGGAGAACCTCCCGTTTGACCACGTGCTGAGCGAGGCGCAGGCGGCGGGATACGCCG
>CAYRPR010000004.1:12493-25367 GCA_964425945.1 uncultured Verrucomicrobiota bacterium
CTACGCCGAGGCGGAACCCGGTCTCGACATCGACGGTCTGGATACCGCGCACAAGGCGGCGGTGCTGGCCGCGCTGGTCTATGGCCGCCTCGTTTCGCTCTCTGAGATGTATGTCGGGGGTATTCGCGGGCTGGACCCGATGGATATCCAGTATGCGCGCGAGCTCGGGTACCGGATCAAACTGCTGGCGATCCTGAAGGCGGAGAACGGAGCGGCGCAGGTGCGCGTGCATCCGACGCTGATCCCGCTGAATCAACCGCTCGCGTCGGTGAGCGGTGTGTTCAACGCGATCCTCGTCAAGGGGGATATCGTCGGCGACACCCTGTATTACGGCCGCGGGGCGGGCCGCGAGGCGACCGCCAGCGCCGTGATCGGCGACCTCGTCGACGCCGGCCGCAATCTGGTCTATAACGCGCAACGGCGGGTGCCGGCGTTCGTGGCGGCCCAACGGCCGGTGGCGTGGCGGCCGATGGACGACGTGAAGACCCGGTATTACCTCCGGTTGTCTCTGCGCGATCAGCCGGGCATGCTGGGCAAGGTCGCCCAGATCCTGGGCCGGCAGGGCATCAGTATCGCGTCGGTAATCCAGAAGGAAGTATGCACCGGCGAACATGTTCCGGTGATCATCGTCACGCACGACGCGGCCGAGGGCGCGTTCCGCGCGGCGCTGAGCGAGATTGACGCGCTGGACGAAACCGGCGCGCCGACGGTGCGATTGCGCATCGAGGATTTCAGTTAGCTGAAAGGAGAATGACAGATGGCTTTGTTGGTACAGAAATTCGGCGGCAGTTCCGTCGCCGATGCCGAATGCATGCGTCGCGTCGCGCAACGCGTTTATGAGGCCCGGCAGGAGGGCAATTCGGTCGTGGTCGTCGTCAGCGCGATGGGCAAGACGACGGACAACCTGATCGCGTTGGCGAAACAGGTTCATCCCGAGCCGAACGCGCGCGAGATGGACATGTTGTTGGCCACGGGCGAACAGATTTCGGTGGCCATACTGGCGATGGCCCTGCAGGAGCTCGGCGCGGACGCGGTGTCGATGACCGGTCCGCAGGCGGGCATCGCGACCGACGCGTCGCACATGAAAGCCAAGATCACCGCGATCAACCCGGAGCGCGTGCTGAAGGCGCTGGAACAGGGCCGGATCGTCATCGTCTGCGGTTTCCAGGGACTCTCGCCGACCCACGATATCGCCACCCTGGGGCGCGGCGGGTCGGATACGACCGCCGTCGCGCTGGCGGCGGCGATGAAGGCCGACCGGTGCCAGATATTCACGGATGTGGACGGCGTATACACCGCCGATCCGCGCATCGTGAAGCAGGCGCGGAAGCTCGACGTCGTGGCCTATGATGAGATGTTGGAATTGGCCAGCCTGGGTGCTAAGGTGTTGCAGTCCCGGTCGGTCGAATTCGCCAAGAAATACGGCGTGGAACTTGAGGTGCTCACCAGCTTCAGCAAGATCCCGGGTACAATTGTCAAGGAAGAGGTGGATGAAATGGAAGATATAGTCGTTCGAGGTGTGGCGGTGGACAAGAACCAGGCGAAGGTGACGATCCAGCGCGTGCCGGACAAGCCCGGCGTCGCGGCCCGGCTGTTCAAGGAACTCGCCGCCGCCAATGTGAACGTGGACATGATCGTGCAGAACGTCAGCGAGCAGGGCCATACGGACATCTCGTTCACCGTGCCGCGCGACGACCTGCACAACGCCCGCAAGTCGGTCGAATCCCTGCGCGAAACCAGCGGCGGCGCCGGCGCGACCTACGCCGTCGATATCGCCAAGGTCAGCATCGTCGGCGTGGGCATGCGCAGTCATTCCGGCGTGGCCTTCCGCATGTTCGATGCGCTGTCCTCGAACCACATCAATATTGAGATGATCTCGACCTCCGAGATCAAGATATCGGTCGTGATCCGCAGCGCCTCGTCGGACGATGCCATGCGCGTGCTGCATGACGCCTTCGATCTCGACAAGGCGGGTACGACCCCGATGACCTGAACCGCCGCGCGCGGAACGCGCGACAGGAACAACACATGAAACGAGTCGCCATATACGATACCACCCTGCGCGACGGCGCGCAGGGCGAGGGCGTGTCCTTTTCCGGCGCGGGCAAGCTCCGCGTCGCCGAACGGTTGGATCAGTTCGGCGTCGATTACATCGAGGGCGGTTATGCGGCCTCGAACCCCAAGGACATGGCGTTTTTCCACGACGTGAAGAAACTGAATCTCCGGCACGCGAAAGTGGCGGCATTCGGCAGTACGCGCCGCGCCGGCTGTCCGGTCGGCGAGGACCCCGGCGTCGTGGCCATGCTGGACGCCGATACGCCGGCCGTCACCTTCTTCGGCAAGAGCTGGAAACTGCACGTCAAGGACGTCCTGCGGACCACGCCGGAAGAGAACCTCGCGATGATCGGCGACACCGTGCGGTACATGAAGGAAAAGGGCCGTGAGGTCATCTACGACGCGGAACATTTTTTTGACGGATACAAGGACGATCCGGCCTACGCGCTGGCAACCTTGCGCGCCGCCGTCGAGGCCGGCGCCGACGTGATCGTGCCGTGCGACACGAACGGCGGCACGCTGTCGTTCGACGCCCACCGGATCATGGCCGAAGTGGTCAAGACCTTCGCGCCCGTGGCCGTCGGCATTCACGCGCACAACGATTCCGAGCTGGGCGTGGCCAACTCGCTGGAAGCCGTTCGCGCCGGCGCGGTGCATGTGCAGGGCACGATGAACGGGTTCGGCGAGCGGTGCGGAAACGCCAATCTCGTGTCCATCATACCGAACCTGATGCTGAAAATGGGCTATGAGTGCCTGCGCGAAGGATCGCTCAATCAGTTGCGCGATGTATCGCAATTCGTGTACGAGCTGGCCAACCTGCGGCCGTATCCGAGGGCCCCGTATGTCGGCGACAGCGCGTTCGCCCACAAGGCGGGCATGCACGTGGACGGCATCCGTAAGAATCCGCACAGCTTCGAGCATGTCGAGCCCAACGCGGTCGGCAACCGGCGTCGTGTGCTCATCTCCGAACTGTCCGGCGCGAGCAACGTGTTCCTGAAAGCCGTTGAGATGAATCTGAACGTCGACAAATCGTCGCCGGAGATCAAGAACATCCTGCGCGAGCTGGAGCGCATGGAGAAGCAGGGCTATGAGTTCGAGGCCGCCGAGGCCTCGTTCAAACTGCTGATCCAGAAAGTGCTCAAGGCGCACAAATCCTATTTCAATCTCGAAGGCTTCCGCGTCATCGTCGAAAAGCGAAAGAAGGACGAGCCCTGTCAGTCCGAAGCCACGCTGAAGCTGAACGTCAACGGCGTCGCGGAGCACACGGTGGGCGAGGGGGACGGTCCCGTCAACGCGCTCGACAGCGCGTTGCGCAAGGCCCTGACCCGGTTCTATCCGCAGATCGCGGAAGTGTTCCTGACGGATTATCGCGTGCGTATCCTCGATCCGGAGGAGCACACCGCGGCCAAAACGCGCGTACTGATCGAGTCCAGCGATGGACACAACGCCTGGAGCACGGTCGGCGTGTCCGAAAACATCATCGAGGCCTCCTGGGAGGCGCTGGTGGACAGCGTCGAGTACAAGATGTTCCTCGAAGAGGAAAAGGCGAAGCAGAGTTCGTCAAACCATGAGAGCGCATGAACAGATTGACCGGCGCGGATTGGAGTTGGCGCGGGCCATTGTCGCTCGCGTGGACGCCGACCCAGCCCGAGTCGGGTACGAACAGGCTCGTGACCGTTGCGATCGCTGGTTGCGTGAGGGGCGCCGTGCCGCCTATGCAGAGTGGCGGCGGATACTGGATCGTCCGTGGGAGGACGTGCGGAGTGTCCTCCTGGATGAGTCGCAGGAGGGGGCTCGACTTCGGCAGAGCAATCCGTTTTGCGGAGTATTAAGTCCCCGAGAGCGATGGCATTTGATGAAGGAATTCAAGCGTTATGAAGCGGCATGAGCTTGAGCATGTGCTTCGGGCCGCCGGGTCCATCACCCGTCATGACGAATTCCTTGTGATGGGTAGTCAGGCCATACTGGCGTCGCATCCCCACGCGCCTAACGAATTGCTGGTATCAATGGAAGTCGACGTCTGCGTGCCGGACAATCCGGATATGGCTGATTTGATAGAGGGGAGTATCGGAGAGTTGTCCCCGTTTCACGATACGTTTGGCTATTACGCGCATGGACTGCATCTGGAATCCGTGGTGCTGGCGCCCGGGTGGCGCGATCGGCTGATTCGAGTTGAATCCGATCAGACCGGTGGTGTGACGGGGTGGGCTTTGCACCCCGTGGATATCGCCATCAGCAAGCTGGCGGCGGGGAGGCCGAAGGATATCGACTTCGTATCCGTTATGCTGTCGAAGCGCATGATCGAATCAAGCGATGTACTGGAACGCTCAACGCATATGGAGGCCGGGACGGCCCGTCGAATTGCGGATAGTCTGGCGAGAATGGAACGATCATGACCGAATTAAGTAAATCCTACGACCCGAAGGCGGCTGAAGCCCGCTGGTACGCCTGGTGGCAGGAACGCGGCTATTTCCGCGGCGATCCTACCCGCGGCGGAAAGCCCTTCTGCATTGTCATTCCGCCTCCGAACGTGACCGGCATCCTGCACATGGGGCACGCCCTGAACAACACGATTCAGGACGTGTTGACGCGCTGGAAACGCATGCAGGGATTCAACGCCGTCTGGGTGCCCGGCACGGATCACGCCGGCATCGCCACACAGAACGTCGTCGAGCGCGCTTTGCATAAGGAAGGCAAGACGCGCGACGATCTCGGGCGCGAGGCGTTTCTGGAGCGCGTGTGGGCTTGGCGGGAACAATACGGCAATACCATCATCAACCAGTTGAAACGTATCGGCGCCTCCTGCGACTGGGACCGGGAACGGTTCACGATGGACGAGGGCCTCAGCCGCGCCGTGACCGAGGTGTTCGTCCACCTCTATGAAAAGGGACTGATCTACCGCGGCAACTACATCATCAACTGGTGTCCCCGCTGTCAAACGGCGCTGTCCGACGAGGAGAGCGAGCACAGGAACGTGGACGGCAAGCTGTACTACCTCAGATATCCCGTCAAGGGCGGCCGGCGGAAGGATTTCGTCATGGTTGCCACCACACGGCCCGAGACGATGCTGGGCGACGTCGCGGTGGCTATCAATCCGCGCGATGAACGGTACCGCCACCTGATCGGTAAAACCGTCATCCTGCCGATCCTGAAGCGCGATCTGGCGGTGATCGAGGACGATTTCGTGGATCCCGAGTTCGGCACCGGAGTGGTCAAGGTCACCCCGGCGCACGACCCGAACGACTTTGAGATGGGTCAGCGCCACAAGCTGCCCTCCATCAATGTCATGGCCGAAGACGGTTACATGAACGACGAGGCGGGCCCTTACAAGGGCATGGACCGGTTCGAATGCCGTGAACGACTGGTGGACGACCTGAAGAATGCGGGCGTGTTGGAGAAGATCGAGCCGCATCAGCACGCCGTCGGCCACTGCTATCGCTGTCACGCGATGGTCGAGCCGCGCCTGTCGCCGCAGTGGTTCGTCAGGATGAAACCGCTGGCTCGTCCCGCGCTCGAAGTGGTCAAAGAGGAGCAGATCCAGTTTGTGCCTGAGCGCTGGACGAAGGTTTACCAGGAGTGGATGGAGAATATCCGGGACTGGTGCATCTCGCGCCAGATCTGGTGGGGGCACCGCATCCCGGTTTTCTACTGCGATGACTGCGGTCATGAATGGGCCGCGCGCGAAACCCCGGCGCAGTGCGCGAAATGCGGGGCCTCGACCATCCGGCAGGACGAGGATGTGCTGGATACCTGGTTCTCGTCCTGGCTTTGGCCGTTCAGCGTGTTCGGTTGGCCGGACACCAACAAGGACCTGCAATTCTACTATCCGACGAACACCCTCGTAACCGCGTCGGAAATCCTGTTCTTCTGGGTCGCCCGCATGGTCATGGCGGGACTGGAATGCATGGGCGAGATCCCGTTCACGCACGTGTATATCCACGGCACGGTCCGTGACGATGTCGGCCGCAAGATGAGCAAGAGCCTCGGCAACTCGCTCGACCCGCTCATCATCGTCGACAAGTACAGCGCCGATGCCCTGCGCTTCAGCCTGATTATGATCACGGCGACCGGGTCCGATGTGTTTTTATCGGACGAGAAGTTTGAGATCGGTCGCAATTTCGGAACGAAAATATGGAACGCCGCGCGGTATCTTCAGATGCATTCGCCCGACGCGCCGGAGGATCTGGACGATCCGAAATTCGACCGGAAGGCCTTGAGCGCGGACGATCAGCATATCCTCGCCAAGCTGCACGAGACCATCGCCGCCTGCACCGAAAACCTCGAGCGCTTCCGCTTTAACGATGTGGCGCTCGAGATCTATGATTTCCTGTGGCATCAGTATTGCGACTGGTATGTCGAATACTCGAAGCCGATCCTGTATGGCGAGGATGCCGCGCGCAAAGAACAGGTCCTGCACGTGATGCATTATGTGTTTTCGACGTCCATGCGCCTGTTGCATCCGCTGATGCCGTTCATCACCGAAGAGCTGTGGCAGGGGATGGGCTACGCGAAGTACGCGGAAAGCGTCATGATCGCGCCGTGGCCTGCGGCGCGCGATCGGGAGCAGATGGAGGACTGGGGGGTGAGCGCCGCGGTGGTGTCCTATGTGGACGCCAAACACGATATGATCCGCGTGGCGCGCACGCTCCGCGCCGATTACGGCATCCAGCCCAAGCAGGAGGTCGATCTCATCATTCGTCCCTCGTCCGACCGGTACGCAAAGCGGCTGGCGCAGGACGAGCGTTCGATAGCCGCCTTGTTGCGCGCGGGCAAGATCGCGGTCGACCGCCATTACTCGCCGCCGAAAGCCATCCCGAGCGGGATCAGCCAACTGGGGGTCGTCTATATGCCGGTGGACGGCGTGATCGATACGCGGGCCGAGTTGGACCGGTTGCGCGGCCTGCTGGACAAGACGAACGGCGACCTCGAGCGGATCACCCGCAAGCTGGCGAACATGGATTTTATCAGCAAGGCGCCGGCCGACGTGGTCGAACAGCACGAGGAGCGCAAGCGCGACCTGATCGAGAAGAGCGAGAAGTATTCCAAGCTGATCGAGACTCTTTCGGATTCCTAGACGAACCGGTCCGCCCGATGGAAACACCCGTCACATTCCTGAGCCAGGGCCGGCAGCTCGTGGGCATGTGGCACCAGCCGGATGTGGAGCCGTCGCCGTGGCCCGCCGTCGTTTTCTTTCACGGATTCACCGGCAACAAAGTCGAGGCGCACCGACTGTTTGTTGAGTGTGCGCGGCGGCTTTGCGAGCGCGGCATCGCCTGTTTGCGTTTCGATTTCCGCGGTTCGGGGGACAGCGAGGGTGATTTTGTGGATATGACGGTGCTCGGCGAGGTGGCCGATGCACGGGCGGCGCTGGCTTGGGTGCGCGCGCAGACGGGCGTGGATGCGAAACGGATCGGTGTCGTCGGGATGAGCATGGGCGGACTGGTCGCCGCATATGCGCTGGGCGACGACCCGGGTGTGCGCGCGGCGGTATTATGGAATCCGGTGGCCAATCCGCAGGACATGGCCGAGCGGCGGCGGACACCGGACGCGCCAAGCCAGATTGAGCAACTGGGGTACGTTGATCGGAACGGATGGGCTGTGGGGCTGCCGTTTCTGAGTCAACTGCGGGAGCTTGTTCCTGTTGAACGTATTGTCCGCGGTAACGCATCGGTCCTGATCGTGTACGGTGACCAGGACCAATCCGTTCCAAACGAAGAAGCATTCACCTACGAGCGCGCCCTCCGCGAGGCCGGGAGATCGGCGGAGATCCATGGCGTCGCGGGTGGGAGTCATACCTTCGATCCAATCCCCTGCAAACGCGAAGCCATTGACGAGACGATACGATGGTTTCTCCGTCACCTGTAACTGGGGACGGAGAAATACAGGCCGACTGCAATGGATCGCAGGTTATCCTGGGCAGCAGATCTTGTTGGACGGGGCCGGAAACCGCGTCCATTCCGACACCGTCTCACACTGCACAAAGTGCGCGACTTACTATGCATATTTAATTGATAAAAAGCCTTTTACAGATACAAGTGCTCACACTTACGGAAGTGTGAGCATATTTCTCGCGTAACATCTTTTAAAATTGTATGTTGCGGAGATTCAAAATGCCATTTTCAGATATGTATCCAGTCACGGGCCTGAACGCGTTAGGGACGGAGAAACAGCGCCTCATGCGAGCCGGAGGCCGTCACCACGGCGCGACAGGGTCACCCGGTACTCTTCATCCCAAACGCGATCCCGTTGACGGTCAGGGCCAGCAGGCGTCGCATCTCTTCGCTGCGTTGGGCGCGCGGGGTCTTGCGCCAGGTCCGCAGAAAGCGTATCTGAATGTAATGAAGCGGATCGATGTACGGATTGCGTAACCGGATGGATTCGGCCAGTCGCTCCTGATTTTCCAGCAGGCGCTTGTGTCCCGTTACCCTGTTGACCAGGCGGACCGTGCGGCGGTATTCCTGTTCGATCATGCCGAAAACCAGGTCGCGAACCGATCGCTCGCGAACCAGCGATGCGTACCGCCCGGCAATATACAGGTCCGTCTTGGCCAGCGATTGCTCCGCGTTCTCCAGCACCATGCGGAAAAAGGGCCAGTCCCGATACATGCTTTGCAGGCGCACCAGGCCGTCATCCTCCCGGGCGACGGCCGACAGGGCGTGTCCGATCCCGTACCACGCGGGCAGCATGTGGCGCGACTGGGTCCAGGAGAACACCCAGGGGATCGCCCGAAGCTGGGCGATCTCGCGCGATTCATGGCGCTTGGCCGGACGGGAGCCGATGCGAAGATACTGGATCAGGTCGATGGGCGTGGCCGACCAGAAGTAATCCAGGAATTCCGGCGTCCGGTAAACGAGGTCCTGATAATGCTGGAGCGATGAGGCGCTCAGCGTGTCCATGGTTCGTTCCCAGGCGCGATCGACTTTCTCCCGTTCGCCTTTCAGGCACCACGCGGCGATGACCGCCGTGGCGAGCTGTTCGAGGTTGCGCTGGGCAATCACCGGATTGGCGTACTTTAGGGAGGCGACCTCTCCCTGTTCGGTAATCCGGATCCGCGCGCCGTGCGAGGCGTGAGGTTGAGCCATCAGACTGCGATGCGACATACCCCCGCCGCGGTCAATACTGCCGCCCTTTCCGTGGAAGAACCGCACTTCAATCCCGTTTCGATCGCCCGCGCGGGCCAGCGCGCGCTGGGCGCAAAACAGCATCCAATTCGCGGCGAGATATCCCCCGTCCTTGTTCGAGTCGGAATATCCCAGCATGATTTCCTGCACGTTGCCCCGGGCGGCCACATGATGGCGATACGGCTTATGCGACCAGGCATCCAGCATCAGGTCCTCCGCGCCTTGCAGGTCGGTAATGGTTTCGAACAACGGAACCAGATCCACGTTGGCGAGTCCGGCGCCTTTTGCCTGTTTCAGCAGGCGGTCCAGATCCTTCGCCGAGTGCGTCATGCTCAGGATGATGCGATGACCGGCCGCTGCGCCATGATTCCTTTGAATCCCTCCGAGGGCGCCCAGCTCGGCGGCCACCGCGTCGGGTTGCTCGGTCAACCGTCCGCTGTGATCCCGGAAATCCAGGTGAGCCAGGTGGAAGCCGAAGCAGTGCACGGCATGGATCAGGCGCAGGAGCCGGCCGTTTGCGGCGCGCGCTGCGCCCTGGCTCCGCAACTGTTCCCGGATGGCTTCGAGCCGGGCGGCCAGCCGGCGGCCATCGAGCGATGCCTGCCCCACGTTCTCCAGCAGGTCGCGGATCTCCGTGCGCATGCGTTCCCGGCCGTGAAACCCGTGCGAACCCGGATCGGCCTCTTCAATCCGCCCGGATGCGTGCGTGATCTCCTCCACGAGGCGCTCCAATTGCTCCCGGTAATAGTCCACAACGGTTGCGCGGTGCAACCGCACCGCCTGCTCGCTTACTTCGGGTGTGACAAACGGGTTCCCGTCACGGTCTCCCCCCACCCAGCTTGCGAAGGTGAGGAAGTATTTCTTGCGGCGGACCTTGGGATAGGCTCGGCGCAGTTCATCATCGAACGTGCAGTAGAAATGTCCCGCCGCGTCCAGGATGGTCCGCTGAAACAGGAAGAGCGTATTTCGAACTTCGTATTCCGGGGTCACCCGGGCGTCGCGCACTTCCTCGGTCCGCCAGAGCGTCTCCAGGATTTCATCGGACGCGGGGGGGAGGGGATATAGCCGCAGAAGATGGTTGAGGATGGTGCGCCGTTTGCTTTCCGTCGGATGGGCGGTCAGCACCGGCTCGATTTCCAGGCGGTCGAGGCACGCCTGCAGGGTGCGCGAGGAGACGCCTTGGGTCTTGAGGTCGTGAAACAGCGCCTTGAGGGACTGGCGTAAATGGGGCTTGCGTTGAATACCCCGCACGCGCGCCCGCTCCTCGCACAAATTGACAAGCTGGAAAAAGAGGCTGAAGGCGTGGGCCAGGTCGTAGGCCGAAGCGCTGTCCAGTCTGGCGACGAAGGCTCGTTTGGCCCGGATATCGGCGGGCCGCCGGCGTCGACGCACGCGTTTGGCGAGCTCCCGCATCTGTTCTACCTGGTTGAAGCGGACGGGCCCGCCCGCCTCGCGGATGATGTGCCCCAGCGTGCTGGTGAGATGCCTGACATCCTTGCGCAATTCTTTGTCCGGCATGACGACGTGACTCCTTTAAATACACTGATATCGGATTCTAGCCCGCATGTCGCATCAGGCAATAGATTTCAACGAGGCGGCGCGAGGGACGGAGAACTTCCAACGATTGGAAAAACCCGTTGGAAAACTTCCAATGATTGGAAATCGGCTTGCGGGCTGTCATTGCTTCGTCAGAAACCCCGTCACCTCGCCCCACCACGGGGCGGTAGGCAGGAGGTCCAGCGTGTTGTGGGTCCGGTCCTCCTGCACCCACAACTGTTTCGGGCCGTCATAGACATCATACAGCGCCTGGCCGAATCGTGTCGGGACGACTTCATCGCGTCCCGCGAGCAGGACGGCGACGCGGCCCCGATAGTTGCTTAACGGCGTGACATTGTCATAGCGATCGCGCATCAGCCAGCGCACGGGAAAGACCGGGTAGTGATAACGCGCGACATCGACGAGGCTGGTGAACGGCGTGACAAGAAACAAGCCGCTCACGCGGTCGCCCAACACCCCCGCCAGATGGCAGGCCACGCCGGATCCCAACGACTCGCCGGCCAGAAAAAGCGGCGCATCGGATGCATCGAGCAGGAGCCGGGCGGCCGATTCCGCCTCGCGCTTGATGCTCTTCTCGGATGGCGAGCCCGGCCGTGCGCCGTAGCCCGGATACTCGAAGATGTAGACGTCCCAGAAGGCATCCGGATGAGCCTGGAACCCGTCGGCGAAGTAGGTCCGATGCTGGGCGTGGCCGGCGTTGCCGTGAAAGACAATCACGCGGTGGGCGCCGGATGCCACCCGCTCGTCCTTGCGGAACCAGCCGATGATCCGCGCCTCCGCATCGCGCCACGGTTCGACGCGATGATAAGGCGCCGTCGCGAGCAGATCGGATTCGGATGCCCGGTTGGGATAATAGATAAACGATCGCTGGCAGCCGGCGAGATACATGACCATTCCCAGATACACCCACACGAAGATGCGAACGATCTTCTTCATCAATGCAATCCGATCAGCGGCCAGTAGAGCCAGGCGACGAGGGCGAAGGCGGCCAGGCTCAGGAAGTTCATCAGGGTGCCGTAGGTGAAGAATTCCTTCTGGCTCATGAAGCCGGAGCTGTACGCGATGGCCGTCGCGGGGGTGCCCATGGGCATGATGTAGGACAGGCCCGAGGGGAGGGCGATGGCCAGGGTCACCGCCTCGGGCGCGAGGCCGTGCGTGTTGGCCAGGCTCAACCCGATCGGCATCATCACGGAGACCACCGCGACATTGCTGATGAACTCCGTCAGGGTCAGCGAAACGACGCCGAGGATCAGAAGCAGTTGCAGGGGCGTCAGGTCGAAGTTCCCGAGTGTGCGCGCGACGATCCATTGCGAGGCGCCCGTGGAATGCAGGGCGGCGCCGAGCGCGATGGCGCCGCCGTACATCAGGATGATGCCCCAGTTCACATTGGTTTCGATTTCCTCCCAATTCACCAGCCGGAAGATAAACAGAAGCGCCACGGCCATCAGGGCGATGGTGGCCAGCCCGAACATACTGTGCAGGAAGATCCACGCAAAGATGGTCAGCAGGCTGATGATTCCGATATGGATCTCGCGGCGCGATAGCGATCCGATCTGTTCCTTCTCGCGAAGCAGTTGATTGCGAGCGCGCTCCATATCCACCTGCTCTTCCGGGAAAAACCGGTTCAGCACGATCAACGCGAGGATCAACATAATGATGACGATCGGCAACGATGCGACCAGCAGGCCCATGAAACTGATTTGGATCCCGCGTTCGGCGAAAAGGATCCCCGCGGCGAGCGGATTGCGCGCGCCGCCGAGATAGGTGGCAATGCCGCCGATGATGCAACCCCAGGCGAGGGCAAAGAAGAAGCTCTGGCCGAACCGGCTCTTGAACGGTTCGAATCCCATCGCGCGGACCAGTCCCATCACGACCGGGAAGAGCATCGCCGCCACGGCGTGCTCGCTCATCCAGAAGCTCGCGAACGCGGCGATGAACAGGATCGCGTTGCGCAGGGCGCGGGGCGACTGCGTGAACCGTCCGAGGGTCAGGCAGGTGAGCCGGAGGGACAGGCCCGAGCCGATCATGGCCGCCGACAGGATGAATGCGCCCAGAATGAAGAAGACCGCGGAATTGCCGAACAGGGCGAACGCGTCGGCGCTCGGCATGATGTCGAGCATGGGCAGGAGGATGATCGCCAG